>BQJS01000142.1 GCA_021604825.1 Phycisphaerae bacterium
GCCAAATGATTCTCTGATAAGCACTTAGTAGAAATCATGGAAACACCGGAATTCGTGCAATCAAACGACGTTACTGCTGACATTGGTACCTTGAAACGGGTCCCAGTGCCCATTGACTTGGGAACTTCGATTTCGCTAGAATTGGAAGAAGTCGGGCGGGTTTGAGAGATCCTGTTACAACGTGTGCCTCATGTATGACATGGGGAAAAGGGCCTAGTTTTTTGGTCGAATCGACTCGAAAAGGTCGGTTTCTACCAAAGGGGAAAGATGTAATGAAGACTCTCACTGGCGCGATACTATTGTCTCTGTTCGTGGCGCTTCCGGCGTCGGCGTTCAACTTCACCACTCCAATCCTGAACCATCCTGACGGCGACGTGAATCCGCCGCCGTATGGTCTTCGCATGGATGAACTCTTCACCCAGACACCATCCTCCGGGAGTATCGTTGGCGGTGTTGGTGGAATCACCACGTTCTCGTTTGCCCCAGGTGACGGGGCGAACATGACCATGAATGTCAATGATTTGGGTGGCGATCTAGAGATCAATATCTCTGGCGTGGCCAAAGGTGGTGTTGATGCGGGTGGAAGCTATGGCTATGGCGAAGGACTCTTTGCCATTGACTTTACGTATTCGATGAACGTCGAAGGCGTACCCGGACCGAATGGTGGTTGGAAAGTAACACCGAATAACGTGGCCAACAACGGCACGATCACCGCGCTGGCGGGCAACACAGACATTACCGCTGGCACCGAGTGGACGTTCTGGGATGAGGTCAACGGAGACAACGATTCATTCCTGGTCGTTCGCGACGAGCATCGTCTGGCGGGGCACCCAGGGATTTTGGCGCTTGATCCGTTGGTCGGTCGCGGTTGGGTGACCTACCACTCCAATGGATCGGGTTCGAGCGGTACGCAGGATTTCTTGTTCATCGCTGATACGCCGATTCCCGAGCCCACATCAATCATGTTGTTGGCGGCTGGCTGTGGGGTGCTTGGATTGCGACGCAACCGTCGTTCATAAGCCAAACCGCTGAAGGCACCAGTTGGCCTCGCGGAATTTAGAATCAAACAAATTAGAATCAAAAAGAGACCGGACGATTGAAACCGTCCGGTTTTTTTGCGCATCTCGTTGGCGAGACAACTACCTTGAGCGAGACTGGCTGATTATTCATCTGACTTGTCGGTGTTGTACTCGGATTCGCGGAATTCGTACGATCGGCCAGCCCGCACACACTCCATGTCTTCGATCAGCCAGCCACCTTCGATGTAGTTCTCCAATACGCCCGGGCACGTGGTCTCACCTGGGGCATAATCCTTGTGCCCAGCGATGCGGTCATTGGGGACACCAAGGTCGGCAGCAAGCTTCACCAGCAAATCGACCAGCGACCGATACTGACTTTCCATCAGCGGCTGCTTCGTGAGGTCGCCGTTCACACAAATGCAAATGTGGCTGTTCACGTCGTAGCTGGTGTTGGTGTCCGGCGCGTACTTCATGTCGCGACCTTCACGAATGCATCCGGTGCGGTCGATCACGAAATGGTACGGGACGTCGCCCCAAGGCCGCTGCTTGACGCTGAATCGAAACAAGCGGCGCATCTTCTCATCGCCAGCCACCGATCCGTCGTCCATCACGCCTGCATGGTGAATGGTCAGGCGATCTGGCGCATGCTCGACAAAACGTTCCATCACCGGCGTGTCATCCGAACCAGCCCAATCGGCACGTTCAACAATTTGCACGTCGGGCACACGAGTCCCTGAGCATCCGGTCAAGGTACCGATCATCAAAACGGTCGAAAGCGCCAGCCGCACAGCATTTCCTACCGAACCACATATCGCAATGGATATCTGCATCATCAAGACCTTTCGTGCTTTGTTGAATTCAAAAGGTCATGATCGCCGGTTTCTTACGAGGCTTCAATCCCAAAAGTCGCCGTCACCACAGCCCGCACATCTTTATCGATCGTATAGGTGTCATACATGCCATAGCTGCTGACTTCGGTCGAATCGGGTGCGGTGATTTGCAGGACGCCCATCCGTGCGTCACGCAGTTCGCCGAGGTTGCATTCGGTACTCGATGCGATTTTCTCAGCCCGCGAACGTGCGTCGGATGAAGCGGCGGCCATCAGGTCGATCTTGAGCGGAGCCAGTTTCGTATAGGTGTATTCCGGTGCCTGCGAGATGACGAACACGCCCTCTTTGAGAAGTTGGGTCACCTTGCCTGCCGCCCGCGCAACGAGATTGACGTCGGCTGTCGTGACGCCAAAGCGCCGCTCAAGGCGATAACCGGTGACTTCATCGGTTCGGTTGCCTTTGGCATTTCGGGCATATTTGGTCGTGGTCGATATCGCCCCCAATCCCACCTGATTGGGCGAAAACCCGTTCTTGTCCAGGAAGTCTCTGACCCGTCCGATGCCGGAATCGAGCACTTCAAACGCTGATTTGAGATCTTCGCCTTCGCCTTTGACGACGATGGTCCAGACTGCCCGGTCGCTCCGGACGCGGCGACGGGTCGAGCCTTTGACGGTGATGGTCTGATTCTGGCGATGGTCGAATTCGTTGCGGCCTTGATAGGCGTCTGCAGCGATGTACGTGCTGGTGACGAAACTCGCTGCGATACCGAGGGCAATAACGACGAGTGCACTAACGACGATGGCACTGGCAAACTGGATGCGGACACGGTACTCCATGGCGCTCCTCCTTGAGCTGCTTTAGAGCAGATTGCTCGGGTGTAAGATAGTTGTCAGAAGAATTGCAGCACCGGCGCGGCAGAAGCGAAAATCCGTTTCGCAGCGTGGCAACTATAACAAAATTCACAGGTGCAATTCAAGGCGACATCGTGACAAAATTTTGATGCGTGAGTCTAATGCATTAACACATTTGGCATGTGGTCAATTCGCTTCACTTAAGAGATCATTGGGTCATGACAATCAACAAAATCGACGACGACGCGATTCCAACAACTCGGCGCAAGTTGCCCTGGGTCATTGCGCTCTTGACGTTGTTATTCTTGGGGACACTGACGTTGATTGCGATGGGAACTTTGCTCGCTGCGTTTTGGATGGGCGACGCAGAACCACAGGTTGTTTGGGTTGCGTCGAGTGGTGAACCAATCCCAGAAAACTTTAGTTATCTCGCGTTTCCCAAGAATTCAGATGTCCCGCTGGCTCGACAAGATGGTTCGATGCCAGGGATCAAACTCACCCGTGCGTTCGCATGTACGGAATCAGAGCGCCACAAAGGTGGCCACATTGGCGTGTGGGAATCAGGTCAGGAGTGGATGGTCTCCAAAAGGCAAATTGAATTTGTGCCTTCAGGTTCCAACGCCGAAACCCTCGTCACCAACTGGAAGAATACCGTTCAGGGATGGTCGGCCGACGAAACCGACTATCGCACTGTGGATGCCTCATGGGAGAAAATCTCCGAGGATGCTTTTCGCGTGACCCTCCAAATGACGACTCGAAAAGGGACGCGGTACGAATATGTTTACGTTGCCGCGCCTGGAATTCTGAAGCCAGAGTCGTCTTCCATCCTTAAAAACACGGCGGCCAATCTCGCTCACTGAATATAGAACTGACGTCTATTCTGTTTGAGGAATCGGACTCAATTTCTCGTCAGGTGTTTGGAGATGCGTTTGCCGCCGAATGCAGTAACATGCCCGCATGCGTCGTCTTGGTGAATTCTTTACGAAACTAACGCAGCGATTTCTGCCCGACCCCTTGGCGTTGGCTTGTTTGCTGACGCTCTTGGTTTTTGCAATATCGCTCTGTTGGCCGCATGCCCAATCGGTTTCGGAGAAATCGATCGGCGCTCGGACGGTGCTGCTTGGTGGCATGTGGCTCGATGCGATCTGGAACAAGGGATTCTTGACGTTTGCCCTGCAAATGTGCCTGGTTCTGTTGACCGGGTTTGGGTTGGCCAAGGCTCCGCTTTCGCAGCGAGTGTTGAAACGCATAGCTTCAATACCACGAACCAATCGCGGCGCGGTAATGCTCATCGCAGCCGTCTCTTGCGTGGGCTGCTGGATCAACTGGGGGTTCGGGTTGATTCTGGCCGGTGTGTTGGCTTCGGAATTACGCAGTCAATTCGAGCGACGAAACTCGACCTGTCAGTACGCGTTAATCGTCGCAGCCGCCTACGCCGGCATGATGATTTGGCACGGAGGGTTGTCCGGTTCCGCACCGTTGAAGGTTGCGTCGGAAGGGTTAACAGCCAACATCGGAACCGGAGATGACCTGGTGGCGGCAGAAATCGCGCCGATCACGATCGATCGGACGCTGCTCGGAAGTCGTAATTTGCTATTGACGGCAGGCATGTTTGTGGCGATTCCGATTTTCTTCGGATTACTCGCTCAGCCCAGCGGTAAGGGTAATCCCGATGAATCGACAGTTGCTCGTTCTAAATTGGGCGAGGCTGAACCAACGCACGATAATGTTGCGGATTCGCCGAGGACGTTTGCCAGTTTCATCAACGAGTCGCCGGCTCTACCGTGGTTAATCGGCGGGTTGATCTTCCTCGGGTTGTTTCAGCAGGTTTCTGAGGCTCATTCGATCGACACGGAGGCTGGTTGGTTCAATGCCATCGCTCGGTCGGTCAACCTGAACTTCGTTAACAGTTTGTGTCTCGCGATGGGATTGGTGCTGCATGGCAATTTGATGAGCTACTTGCGAGCGGTGGCTAGCGGAGGGACTGCGATCGTCGGGATCGTGATTCAGTTCCCGCTCTATAGCGGCATCCAGGGTTTGATGTCAGGGGCTGGACTGGCGGCTGCGATTTCGAATGAATTCGTCGAAGCCTCGCAGATTGCGGCAGAGATGTTTGGCGTGTCGGTCGAGAGTACGTTTCCGTTGGCAACGCTGGCCAGCGCGGGCGTGGTGAATTTCTTCGTGCCGTCGGGCGGTGGGCAGTGGATCGTGCAGGGGCCGGTCATGTGCGGGGCGGCGCACGAGCTTGGATACTCGATCGAGCGGACGGTGATGGCCATCGCGTATGGCGACCAACTGACGAACATGGTGCAGCCATTCTGGGCGATTCCGCTGATGGGGATGACCAAGGTGAACGCTCGGGAGTTCATGGGGTATTGTGCGCTGCTGATGTTGGTGGCGATTCCGATCTTCGGGTTGGCGGTTGTGCTGTAGCTATATCGCGCACCAATGGGGCGAGAAACAAGACGTGCCACTGCTCTGTGAGCAGTGCTTTATTCATAATCGCTCAAAGGTCCGCACTGCTCACAGAGCAGTGGCACACAATCGAACAATCGAATTGAATGCAACTTAAGTTTCAAAACCAGACGGTCGTGTTACTGTTCGCCAAGTACCCAACAGCCGGCGCGGTGATGACGCGGTTATGCCCGCCGTTGTCGCCGGCAGATGCTGCACGTGTTCAGCATTCGTGCATGCGGCACATCTGGCGTGAATTGACTCATGGCGATTGGTGTCGTCCGGTCTTGGTGGGGGCACCCGATGATTCGCTCACTGACTTTGCTGCGATTCTTGATTCTGCGACCAGCGGTGATTCAAGCAACGTGTGTTGGCCACAAGGTGATGGCGACTTGGGCGAACGGTTGGAGCGGGCTTCCAAGCGGGCGTTTGACGACGGGGCGAAGGAAGTTGTGTTTCTCGGTGTCGATAGCCCGATGCAGGATTGGGAGGCGATTCGACAATTGCCAAAGCGGTTGACGAACGTTGACGTTGCCGTTGGACCGTGTGCTGATGGCGGATACTATTTCTTGGCAACCAGGCGACATATTCCAGAATTGTTTAAGGGTATCGATTGGGGTACGTCGCGCGTGTTTGAGCAGACCTGTGCCATTGCTGAGCAGTTGGGCTTGTCGATCTGGCAGGCTGCGTTGGGATACGACATCGATCGGATCGAAGACTTGCGCAATGCGCTGGGTGACTTTGATCCAAATTGCGAATTGGCCAACACGATTCGAGATATTTTGGTAACAGCCAACGTTAGTGAGAAGGACACGGCATGACGCAGATGGGCGATTCCAAACTTGTGGACATGAAGCTGTCGGAATTCTTCGATGCGGTGGCAGCCCGCATATCGACGCCCGGTGGTGGTGCGGTTGCGGGAGCGGCAGGTGCGCTCGGGGCGACGCTTGCGCGGATGGTAGCGGCATACTCGATGCACAAAGGCAAGCAAACGGATCAGGCCTGTACGGTTTGGCCGATTGCCGATCGCTTGCGACAGCTTGACGAAGCGCTTCGTCGATCGATTGACGATGACGCCGAGGCGTATGGCGCCTACGTGGTTGTGTCGAAAGCAAAGAACGATACGCCGGAATCGCGAGAACAGCTTCAGCAAGCCACCCGCCGATCGATGGGCGTTCCGATGGACATCGCCGCGAAGTCAAACGATGTGTTGGATTCGTTATATGAATTGGTGGAACGGGGGAACAAGTGGCTGCTTAGCGATTTGGAAGCAGCAGCGATATTGGCCGAGGCGACGGTTCGCTGTGCGGGGTGCAGCGTTCGGGTGAACGCAGATCAATTGGCCGATTCGGCTGAGGCGAACGAGGCACGATCACGCATTGATGCCCTCGAACAGTCGGCTCAGCGTCAATTATCGGAGATACTCAAGGCGTTGGGGGAGCGGGGGAAGAGCTGATCATCGGTTGAAGAGCGGGGGTTGAGGCTGCCGATACAGTCCTTAATGCATGACGAACCGGACTTTGTGGTCGAGATCGATGGGCTGGGCGAGTCGGAGCCAATCTCCGAGACGCCGCGGCGCGCCTGGATCGGTGTGCATTTTGAATGTTGCGACGTCTATGTCCGGATCTACAAGAACCCAGCCGGCGATGCTTACGAAGGTCGCTGCCCAAGGTGTCTTCAAAAAGTTCGGGCCCGCGTCGGACCGGGAGGCACCAGCGCCCGGTTTTTCTCCGCCAACTGAGTTCGCGCAGTTTCCCCATTCCAATATTCGTTCAAATGTTGAATTGTCCGGCGTCACCATGCGTGGTTATAATCTGCGACCCTTGCCACAATCCTGCAGGCAAGTCTTCGAGGCGAACACGTGCTGACGCAATGGCTTTACCCCAACAATGTTACCACGCCCATGCTCCTTGGCGAGATGTTGATCGCCGGCGCGATTGTGGTGCTCATCGCCATTCGCCTGACGAAGCTGGCTGATCGCTTTGCCGACGAGTGGAATCTGGGCAAGGCGTTTGTCGGAATGCTCTTGTTGGCGACTGTCACGAGCTTGCCCGAGGTGGTGGCTGGCGCGACGGCTGCTGCTATCGGCTCGGTGGACATGGCCTTCGCCGCGGTCTATGGCAGTTGCTCGTTTAACATCGTGATCATTGTCATTATGAACCTCGCACTGGCGAAGGGCGGTTCGGTGCTTAGCGAGGCCCGGCCAGCTCAACTGCTGAACAGTTCGTTCGGTATCGTAATGATTGTGTTTTCCATCAGCGCGATCGCGACGGTGCAGAAGTTTGCGGGCAGTCCGATCATTCAGCAAACGATCGAGATTGTCTCTTCCCTGTCGATCATCGTGACGTACATTTGGTTTATGATGTTGTCTCAGCGTTTTGAAAGGCGCGATGCGGTTGCGGCAGATTTGAAGGCGTCATCGCGTCGCCCCAAGGGAATCGTGGTCGCGTTGCTTGTCGTTTCTTTCATGACCGTGATGTCGGCTTGGTGGCTGACCAAAACCGGTGACGTGCTGTCGGAGCACCCCATCGAGTTTCTGGGTCGTCCACTTGGCAAGACTGCCATTGGCATTTGTTTCCTGGCGGCTGCGACTTCGTTACCGGAGATCGCCACGAGTTTAACAGCCGTGCGGATCAACAACCTCGACATGGCCCTCGGAAATGTCTTCGGCAGCAATATGTTCAACATGCTGGTCGTGCCGGTGATCAAGTTTTCGGCGTGGTGTACGGGCGATTCGCTTTGTATGTATGGTGAGAACTTCTCCGCCAACTTGAACATGTTAGCCGGTCTGTTCGCGGTGATGATGATGGCCATCGCCCTCGCGGGGATTGCCTATCGAACGCGGCGGCGGGTACTCAAGTTGGGCGTGGATTCTGTTGTGCTACTGCTGGTTTACGTCACGGGAATGACCATCCTACTGACGCAGCACTAGACGCCACGCCGTTTGAGCGGGTTGCTCGCATGCTTATTTTCCGTGAATGATGGCAGTAACTTCATCCGGATCGTTCGGCAGCGCTAAGGTTAGGATTTCAGGTCCGTCGGTTGATTCGTCACGTATGGCGACGTCTTCTTCAATCCGAATTCCCCCGAACTTGTCGCGAAGCAGCGCATCGACTGCCGGTCGATTGATTGCGTCGGCGAACGGTTGGATCAAGGCGTCACGCTCCCAGATCGATGGAACCAGATAGATCCCGGGTTCAATGGTCACGACCATTCCCGGTTCGAGGTCGCGGTCCAATCGAAGGAAACAATCCCCAAAGCGTTCCGGTCGCACGCGGTCCTTTGCGTAGCCCGCAAGGTCGCCAAAATCTTCCAGATCGTGGACACCCATGCCAATCAAATGCCCTACGCCGTGCGGGAAGAACAATCCGTACGCGCCGCGATTCGCGAGGTCGGCTGGCTCGCCCTTGAGCAACTCGGCACTCACCAAACCTTCGCAGATGATTTGGGCGGCCAACTGGTGGATCTCAAGATATCGTTTACCTGGAATGCACGCGTTGATGGCGGCTTGCTCGGCGCGGAGGACGGTTTCATAGAGGTGGCGTTGAATTTTGGTCCACTCGCCGTCCACCGGATAAGCACGCGTCATGTCGCTCGTGTAGCAGCCGGTTTCTTCAGCTCCGGCATCGACCAGGAGGAGCGAACCTTTCTCTAACGGACGATCAGCGCACTCACCGTGCAGCACTTCGCCGCGAATCGTGCAGATGGGCGAGAAGCTCGGCTGACAATTGTGTCGGACGAGTTCTGCGATCAGCGCGGCTTGCACGTCGGACTCGGTATTGCCAGACTTTGCAGCCCGCATAGCCGCCAGATGACCAGCCACGCCTGCCTTCGCCGCATAGCGCATCGCAGAAAGTTCATGCTCATCCTTGATCAACCGCAGGTCGATGATCGCCAGCGATTCTTCATCGGTCAGTTTGGAAAGTTTCAACTTGCAGGCGTGGGCCAACGTGTCGGGGTGCGGTGGGGTCACGCAGGAAATGTTTCCTGATGCCGTCGCTGACTCCAACGCGCTGTAGTCTTTGATTTGCGACGCGTCGATGCCCATGGCGGCTGCACAGACCGCATCGGATGGCGTGGGTCCAAGCCAAAGTGGGTCGTCAGGCCCGGGCGGCGTGCGGAACCAGGTGCAACCCGATTGGCCGTCACTGCCAGGTTCGATCATCAGTGCGGCGTGTTCGAGTGCTGGTCCACCAAAGTAAAGGTAGCAGCTTTCCGCCCGAAACAAGTGCATGTTGGTGGCGTATGAGCGGGCCAACGCGTGTCCGGAAAAGATGACCATCGGGCGGGTGATCTTCTTGGCCAACGCAGCCCGCCGCGTTTGATACGCGCCGGCAGGTGATGTCAGAGTCAGTTCGATACCGGACATGGGCGCTCCCCTCGGGTGAGACCTACAGCAAGACGTTCTTCTCGATTACTTTTCAACAGCTTCCGGCTTGGGCTCCGCCAGCGCCTTTTCGACAGCCTCCGCGATCTTATCGCTGTCGGGATTCGTGCGCGGTCCGAATTTCGCAATCACTTCGCCCTTGCGATCGACCAGGTATTTTTGGAAATTCCATTTCACTTTGCCAGCGATGTCTTTGTTGGGATGGTTGATCAGGAATTTGTACAAGTCGCAGCAGTCGTCGCCTTTGACGGACACCTTTGAGAAAAGGTCGAAGCTGACGTTGTACTTTTCGCAGAACTTTGCAATTTCTTCATTGCTACCCGGTTCTTGCGAAAGGAAGTCGTTGGCTGGGAATGCCAGGATTTCAAAATCCTTGTCCTTGTATTTTTGATAGAGCGGTTCGAGTTGTTCGTAGTTTTTCTTGGTGAGTCCGCACTTCGACGCGACGTTGACAATGAGCAGAACGTCGCCGCGGTACTTCTCAAGTTTGACGTCTTCGCCACTGATCGACTTCATTTCGAAATCGAGGACCGAGGTTTTCATTTTCGTTTCATCGGTGGTTTTGCTTTCTTTGGAGGCCTCTTCGGCTACCAGAAGCTGGGCTCCTGCGAACATCGCGATCATCGTGCAAATCTTAGCCGTCTTCATTTCGTTCATCCTTCGTTTACAGGTCATTGCCGACCAATTCAAAGCTGGATTCCAATTCAAAGCTGGATTGTAGACACCCGCTGCGATTCGATCCAATTGCCAGCAACTCAATCCAATCAACGGTGGGACTACTGCGTGTGGATCATATTGAGCAGTTCGAGGATTTGGTTGCGGCGGGAGTGGCCGCCCGGTGCATCAAGTGATGCTTGCAAATGCTGGGCGGCTAACTCGCGCTCTCCGGATTCGAGGTAGGCAATTCC
This sequence comes from Phycisphaerae bacterium, assembly GCA_021604825.1. The sequence goes on from BQJS01000142.1 coordinate 10,450, forward strand.
CAAGTCGTAGTGCCCGTCGGCATCGTCGGGCATTTCCGCAAGAAAGTGCTTCAGATAGAGCGTGTAGTTCGGCAAATCGCCACGTTGCTTGAATCGATTGGCGGCCTGGCGGTATGCGGGTGCGAGCCAATCGCCTGCCCGTTTCGGATCGAGTTTGGCGGCTTGCTTGACGAGTGTGGCGAACTGCTCCATGTCGTCGAGGCCATAGACTGCTTTGGAATAAACAATGTAGGCATCGGCTCGTACTTGCGGCGAGACTTTGCTGCTTTTGAGTTGCCCCGCGATCTCTTTACAGATTGATTCCGCACGCTTGAATTCGCCGCGCCGCATCCAAACCTGGGCGAGCTCGCTGTTGACGTCGATGCGTTTGATACCCTTCGCCCGAGCCATTTCCAACTGATACACCGCCGACCTTCGCGGTGCTGCATCAAACGTTCCGAGTACCACGCCGCTGCGTTTGATCAGATACCACTCGTTGGTCGCGTGTCCCGGTTCGCCGGTGGCTAGGTCGATCGTGCGTACGTTTCCGAAGTCGCGCCCGATGCGGGCGTAGGCGAGTCCGAGTTCGGCATTGAGCTGCGGATCGGTCAGGCCGAGATCGTCGGCTTGCTCGAGATGTTCGAGTGCCATGGTGTGGCGTCCCTCGGCGACGAGTAGCCGACCGATGTGAAGATGGTCTTCGGGGCTGGCGTCGTAGGCGAGGGCTTTGCGCAGGTGTTTGATCGCCGACTCGCGCCGGTGGTGCTGCTCGAAGAGCTTGGCCAACTTGCGATGGGTGATCGCCGATCGCGGGTTGGACCGGACGATGCGGTTGGCGACTGCGTCGGCGTCCGCGAGTTTCTCCCCGGCAAGCAACGATTCGACGCGTTGATAGAGCGCTTCAACGGAAAGATGTCCGGAATCGTCAGGACCATCCAAGCCAAAGGTCGCGAGAATTGCAATAATCAGAATGCGGGTGAGCATGAGTCTTCCAGGGCTTGGGCATGCGGGTGGTGGCGTTACCAAGTGAAGTTATAACTTTCGCGATGGTCCTGTCGAGGGGGCTGGCGGTGGGTGATGTGGGGGTCACGCGAATTTGAGGGAATTACACGTCTCGACTAAACTTCTCGCTCGGGCACCGGGTGAAAAAAACAGTCCCAATTTTAATGGGTTAGTGATTTTGGAGGGTTCTTCTTTGAGAAACGTTTACGCGCGGCGGCTTACCGTGCATCGACTCTTGATGCTGATGACCATCACGACCAGTGCAGGCACCGCGGTTGGCGGACCGATTGCTGACGCCTATCGCGATCAAGCCACCCGCATCATCGACGCGGCATTGGCGAGTGACGATGCGTACCAGAAGCTGCAACATATCTGCGACGATATCGGGCATCGCATCTGCGGGTCCGAGGCGTTGGAGCGAGCGGTTGAGTGGGCGGCTGACGAAATGCGACGCGACGGGATGGCCAACGTACACACCGAACCCGTCGAAGTCATTAAATGGGTGCGGGGTCGCGAGTCGTGCGAAATGGTGTCGCCACGCAAAGAACCGCTGGTGATGCTCGGATTGGGCAAAACGGTTGGGACGCCGCCAGAAGGGATTACTGCGCCCGTCGTGGTCGTTGCCGATGAGAAGGAACTTGAGGCATTGGGTGATGGAGCCAAAGGCAAGATCGTACTCTTCAACAATCCGATGCCTCCCTACGATCATGAACGAGGTTCGGGTTACGGTCACTCCGTGCGATTCCGGACAAACGGCGCAAGGATGGCCGCCGAGATCGGCGCAGTGGCCTGTCTCATTCGATCGGTGACCGCACATAGTCTACGCACGCCCCACACCGGAACGATGAATTACAAAGACGCCGAGGTCCGAATCCCGGCGGCTGCGGTGTCGGTGGAAGATGCGGAAACGATTCGCCGGTTGACGAAACGCGGTATCGAAGTTGTGCTCAAGATCAAGATGGAAGCGAAGAACTATGGGCCGGCGATGTCGGCGAACGTCATTGGCGAATTGCGCGGTTCGACGCATCCCGAGCAGATCGTCGTGATCGGTGGGCACATCGATTCGTGGGACGTCGGTCAAGGCGCCCACGATGACGGGGCGGGGTGCATCATGGCGATGGCCGCGGTCAAATTGCTCAAAGACCTTGGGTTGCAGCC
>BQJS01000143.1 GCA_021604825.1 Phycisphaerae bacterium
CGCCGATTCCGGTGCAGACATCGAGTTGGATCGCCGTGTGCGCTCCGGCGCAGGTGGGTACATGGTGCGCGGAACGATCGGAACGGACGCGCAACCGACGTCGTTTTGGATCAAGTGGTGTCCCGATGCCGATCCCCGCGCCCCGGAGCAGACCATCCGCCACATGCGCTGGTGGACTTCGCGCTATCCGCAGTTGGCACGATCGGTTCCGAATCTCATCGACTATTGGCCTGAAGAAAACGCCTTGCTCATCGAAGGGGTCAACGGCGTTCCGGTGGGGCAGCTTCTCAATCAAGACGCCCCGCATTTGCCGGAAGCAATTCGCGAGGTGGCTCGTTGGCATCGTGCGTACAGCGAAATCGGCGATGCGGATGTGACAGAAATTGACACGCTTATAGGCAGCGAAGTTTTTAATACGCACGAAGGTGAATTGCACGTTCGCGCCGATCGATTGATCGAATCGCGAATTGCCCTGGCGTCAGAAGCTGCGTATCAATTGAGCCTCTCCGGATGCAAGAAGGCGCGACAGTGGTCGGATCGTTATGACATTTCGCGGGCGGTTTCGTACTTCGCGTCCGACGTGCCGGCTGGTTATGTCCATGGCGACTTCAAACCGGACAATATTCTCGTCGATGGCAAGTCGTTTTCGGTCATCGATTGGTGGACAGCCCCGCGCATCAGTTGGCCGCTGTGTGACGTGGCGGTGTTTGCGGCGAACCTCTGGATGGACCCGCGACGCGATGCAGCCGACGCTGTCTGGCAGGCATTTGTGCAAGCGCGGTATCCGGATGGGATCGATTCGTATACCCAATATGGAATCGACATTCTCGCGACGATGACCTGCCTGCAATACCTCGCGAGTCGCTGCAAAACGACTCGGCCAATCGATCGGGTGTATTGCCGAAAAGCCCTCGACCGCCTGCTGTCTCGCCGCTATCCGATAGGCAGGGTGGAACCTCAGGCTTGAGACGCAGCGTCAAAGCGGCGCTCGCGGATTTGAATCATGGCATCAACCGTTGAATTCAACGGACGACGTAAGGAAGCAAACGCACCATGTTGATCGTTACGTTTTCCGGCATTGATGGGTCGGGCAAATCAACGCAGATTGAGCAAGCGGCGATGTTCCTTCGGAAGCGCGGCATGAAGGTCAGCGTGTTGGTGACGTTGTATTGTTCGTTGACCGTCGTGCAGACGCTGCTTCGCGAACGTCGGGCCGCCCGCAAAGCCCTCGCAGCCCGCAATTCAGATCCATCCGCAGCGCCCAGCCAATCGCCCAGCAGAATCAAAGCCTATCCAAACGATCGATCATACGACGAAGATCGCAACACCTTTGGCGTGCGCTTGCGCCGATTCCTGGTTTACCCCATCGACTGCTTCATGTGTTCGTGCGTGTTGATGTGGATTCGGTTGCGGAGATTCGATGTCGTCCTGTGCGACCGCTACATTTATGACAAGCTCGTATGCCTCGCCAACCCGACTGGCTGGTATGCCCGCTTGCTGGTTCGACTTGTGCCCACGCCCGACGTGGCGATCTTGCTGGCGACCGATCCGGCAGAAGCCGAGCGACGCAAACCTGAGCACAAAACGGACTATTTCGAATCGAAGGCGCAGGCTTACCACGATGTTCAGCAAGCCGGTTTGGGTATGACGGTGGTTCCTTCGGAAGGCATCGAGCAGACCCAGCAGCGCATTCGCGCGATGATTCTTGAGCGGATGGACGCATCCGTTGAAGATCGACCCCGCGCCGAGTCATTCCCGGTTCAATCGCACTAAGGATGCTCAAATACCCGCCTCTCCGTCATTCCCGCGAAAGCGGGAATCCAGGCCTTGTTCGTGATTCATCGCCGTCCCCTGGACTCCCGCGTGCGCGGGAGTGACGACAGTGTCGTGCCCCGTAGTCTTCGCCCGGCGAATACACTCGCGCACCCGAGGCCCAACAATGTCGCCGGGCCACCTGTACGATTGCGGCTACGCGGATAGAATCGCACGTTCGTGCCCATGCGTTTGGCACATCGATTGCAGACCCTTTATCCGGTGAATTGATGACGACTCTCCTGATTGCCATATTGAGCGGACTGGTGGCTGGTTTCGCTCACGTGTTTGCCGGACCGGATCACCTCGCAGCCGTCGCCCCATTGGCGATCGACCAGAAGCAAAAACCGCTGTCAGCCGGTCTATTCTGGGGGATCGGACATTCGAGCGGCGTATGGATATTGGCCCTTGCGGCGATCCTCCTGCGCGATGCGTTGCCTCTGGATTGGCTGTCATCCTGGAGCGAGCGGATCGTAGGCGTCGTTCTGATCGCGGTCGGATTGTGGGCAATTCGCAAAGCGCTATCGGTCAAAGTCCACAGCCACATCCACGAACACGACGGCGTCGCCCACGCCCACATCCACGTTCACGAAGAGGGCCTGAAGCAACACGACCACATCGATCACGCCCACAAACATCGAGCGATGGGCATCGGAATGCTGCACGGTTTCGCCGGAACCTCGCACCTGTTGGGTGTAATCCCGGCGCTGATGCTGCCTTCGCGATTGTCGGCGGTGCTCTACGTCATCGCGTTTGGCGTGGGTTCGATCGGCGGCATGTCGATCTTCACCTGGATGGTTGGGCGACTAGCCGGTCGATTCAACGGTTCGGGTCAACGGGCCACCCAATGTCTTTTCTACGGAAGCGGATTGACGGCGATCGTCGTGGGTTGCTTCTGGCTGGCCATGTAGCGGCGCTTCAGGCGATGATCACTTCTTATCGGTTGCTGGATTGTTGAGCGCATCAACCAACGCTTCTCTTTGAACGCAATTCAGGCACTTCGACCGGGTCTTGTCTGGCAACATCGTTGGTAGTTGCATTGTCACGTGCATGCGTTTCGGCTGCGGGTTTGGATTCTCGCCCACGATCACATCGAGCAGGGCGGCTGAGTTGTGATTGCCCAATGGGAAGATCGATGTGGATAGTGGGGCTGACATGAACTCTTGGTCGGCGAGCAGTGTGAACGTCGGTGATGCTTCGTCCATTAAGGCGTCGGCATCGCGGACGTGATGCAGACCCATGAGGTGACCGGCTTCGTGGGCGGCGACGTTGGCGATCGCCACCGACATGCCTGCCGGCGAGGGGGGTTGAATGAACAGGTCCACCTCGAATGATTCAGTGAAGATGATCGCCTTGTCGGTTTGATTCTGGTTGTACAAATCAACGTCCTGCGCCGCACCGAACGCGAGATCGTTGAACCCACCGAACAGAATTTCGCTGGCACCTTCTGCGGGCAGAGGGCCGTCGTTGATGCTGTCGAGAATCGTCACGTCAAAGCGGGCGTAGTTCTGTTCCACGGTTTCGCGGATTGCTTGAATCATGAATTCGGTTTGCCCTGCATAAAGCGGATCAATGTCGCCTGCGTCGAACGCACCCACTTCAAATTGACCGAACACCGGGTCGTCAATCTCGCCGCCACTAAAATTCAGATACAACGTTTGCGTAGCCGGTTCGGGTGTCGCGCCGCTGCGTTCGACGGTAATGTCGAGTTCGTACTGTCCCGACGTGAATCCGGCGACGTTGTGGGAAAGTGCCAGATAGAACGGATCGGAATCCGCCCGCACCACATGATCAAGCCCTGGCAGTGCCGATCGCGATATGATGCTCGTGAGGGTGTCTTCGTCGATGAGTTCGTTGACTCGATTGTAAAGCGCAAATGCTGGTTGAAGTGAACCGCCCAGGCTGTTGATTCGGACGCGAACGACATCGCCGACGTTCATCGGTCCGAGGTCAAACACATCGATGTCGCCGCGCTGGCCCACCGATCCGATGATCCGTGCGGTGTTGTTATTGATCGTGGCAGCCGTTGCGATGGCAAAGGTGTTGTTCGGCTCGACTTCGCTTCCCTCGCAATCCGTCGTGCAAACAGGCGGTGGTTGCTGACAACCGGCGACGACCGCAATCGCAGCCCCCAAGATGAAACGAATGAAGTAGCCTGATGTTGAATTGTCCATAGGTCCCCACCCCCAAGTATATCATGTGTATCGGAATCGAATCGTCGTCTCGCCCGTGCGCCTCAGAATCCGGAGATCATGAAGATCAACTCCTGGGCCCAAATGATGATCTGGACCGCCGGCATCAGGAAGTACCCGATGACTTGGGGAAACCGGAAAACCATAATCAGAAAAATCAGCATCCCGTAAGGCCGAATCGCCGCGTAGAACCGACCCATCGAGTCGGGAAGCATCTGCTCGGCGATCCATGATCCGTCGAGTGGGGGAAGGGGGATCATGTTGAAGAATGCGAGAAACAGGTTGATTGCGAATCCGAGTTTGAGCATCAGCGCGAGGGCACCAATGACCTTTGCACCCGCTACGCCGCGAATATCGACGTAAGGTTCAATGTCGCAAAGATGAAACACTTCAACGCCCGGGACGAGCGAAAGCAGCGACGCGATTAATGTGATCAAACCGAGGCAGCATGCCGCTTGCAAAATATTCGAAAACGGGCCAGCGCCCGCCACCAATATTTGCGATCGGCGATAGTTGGGGACATTGCCAAGTTGCACCGGCACCGGTTTGGCATAACCGAACACGGGACTCCCCGTATACGCCAGCACGATCGGTAGAATAATCGTCCCAAACGGATCGATGTGCGACACCGGGTTCAGCGTGACTCGGCCGAGCGACTTGGCATAACCGTCACCGCACCACCATGCCGTGATCGCGTGGGCGGCTTCGTGAAAGCTCAGCGCGATGATGACCATCACCATCGCAGCGATGACTGCGCCAATGCTCCACTCCAGTTCGCGGAACGCTTCCGGGTTGATGACATGCGAGGCGGGTGCTCGATTGAACATCGCGTAGGTGGCTACGCCCGAGATCGCCATTCCGATGACCGCCATATACACACTAAGCGACGCCACGGTGCGCATGTGCAGGTTGGCCGCGTTGTCCGGTGACGTTTTGCGAATGCGAATAGCCAGTCCGATCGCCACGAACCCCAGCACGAACCCGGCGACGGGCAGGAATGATACTGCGGCCAGGCTGATCGCGACGACAGGCATCGTTGTCATTTTCGGAAATAGTGGGTTGCGACGTGGACCTGCCGGTTGGGCGACGGGTTCCGCAGGCGTTGCAACGTCTGCCAAAGCAGCAGCCAATGGATCGGGTTGCTTCATCGCGGCGAACAGCGACTTGGCCTCCTCCATCGGCACCATGAATCCGATTTCTTGTTGTCCGGTGTCGAAGTGGATCACCACCCGCGAACCGGACGGGGCAAATGAAATCGCTTCCCGCCATTGCGATTGTGGCAACTCCACGCGCTCGCCATCACTCGAAAGGACGACCGCATCGGCGTCGGCGGAGATTTGCCAGGGGCGGCCTTGCCCGTCGGTCCAGGTTGGCGACTGCGTTGCTTGGGTTGGTTCGTCCATGAATGTTCCGGGTTGAGAACGGTCGCGTGCGTCTCTCGGCACACGATTCGTCAAAGTAATGCGTCAAAGTATAGGCCAGCCCACGATTCAAGCCAACGCTGCATCGATGAATCATCCCGCATGGCGGACGATTGGCAGGATGCGTGCTATCATTGGGCTGGATTTGGCAAACGAGCGAAGCTGATTTTGTAGAGGGAACCTGATGCATATTGCGGTGACGGGTGCGAGCGGATTTTTGGGGCGGTATATCGTCAATCATTTGATCGACGAGGGCCATTCATGTCGATGTTGGTGTCGGCCGACAAGTTTACGCGAGGGCATTGACTCGGATCGGTGCGAATGGATCGAGGGGGAACTCGGAAATGCCGCCGACTGCAAAGCGCTGGTGGAGGGCATTGACCCTGTGGTCGAAGGTGTCGATGCCGTGGTGCATTCGGCGCTGCATCATCCTGGTGGTGGGTTTCGTGGTGGCGAGGGTGATCTGGTTGACTTCTGCGAAAAGAACATCGTCGGCACCATCCAACTCATCGAAGCCGCTCGGGCTGGCGGGGCCAAACGATTCGTGTTCATCTCCACGTGCGCGGTGCATGAAGTCATCATGGACGATAGGCCGCTCGACGAAGCCCACCCGCTTTGGCCGCAAAGCCATTACGGTGCGCACAAAGCCGCCCTCGAAAAATTCATCCACAGCTACGGACTCGGCCACAACTACAACATCTGCTCGCTGCGCCCGACGGGCATCTACGGACTCGCCACCCCGCCCGAACAAAGTAAGTGGTACAACCTCGTCCAGAAAGTCGCCCGAGGCGAAGACATCGCGTCATCGCGCGGCGGCAAGGAAGTCCACGCCCACGACGTCGCCCGCGCCATAGGCATCCTGCTAAAAGCAGAAGGCACCAAAGGCCAGGCCTACAACTGCTACGACATGTACATCTCAGAACAAAATGTAGCCGAGATCGCCAAACGCATGACCGGCAGCAGGAGTCTAATTGAACCCATGCAAAAAACTCCAAAGCACCAAATCGAAACCAAGAAGCTAAGGGACTTGGGAATGAAATTCGGTGGCGAAGATTTTCTGGAAAGAACAGTAAGACAAATGATAGACAGGTAGGGTCCGCTGTGCGGACCGTTGCATTGACCTAGGCCAAAAGGTGGTCTGTGAAGGTTAAACGAAAAAAGATTGAACTCTGGAAAATCGCGCTGATTTGTCACACGATGCTTGTGGCAATCACACTCGCGGATGTTCTCTATAACTGGAAGGCGTCGTCGGGTGAGTGTGCTATTGTATGGTTATTTGTGGCCATCATCGACATTCCCGCAGCCATTGCATTCCTACTCTTGGACGAGATCGCAGCCGAATCTGGTTTCAGCGGGCATTTTCGTTACACGTATCTGCCGTTTGCAGTGTTCACTGTTGTCGGCGGCGCACAGTGGTTCATGATCTTTCATCGAAGCAAGCCGCCTTCAGAATTGGAGTGCGTGGAATGTGGTTACGATTTGCGAGCTTCGCAAGGAGTCGGGCGTTGTCCCGAATGCGGTACGCCGATTGCGAAAGAAGTCGGGTAGGGTTCGCTGCGCGGGCCATCACGCTTGAAGCGCATGTGCCGAGGGTCCGCACACCGGTGCCTACACGGTTTGCTTTTTTCAGCTCCAATGTCTTGATCATTCGTTGGCACAAAGGTCAAGCGCTAACGCGCAATCTTCACGCCGCAAGTTCGGCAATACATGGCGATGCCAGGGTTATCGATTCCGCACGATACACAGCGAACCTGCGTTGGTGGTTCGCTATCGCTGGGTTGACGCAAGTTTGATGCGGTTGTCTCAACGGATTCAGGCTGCTTCATTGCGACGAAAAGCGACTTTGCTTCTTCCATTGAAACAAAAAATCTGATTATCTGTTCTTCCGTGTCGAAGTAGAGGACCACCCCTGATTCGGATGGAGTGAACGAAATCGTCTTTCGCCATCGCGGTTGCGATAGTCTGACACATTCGCCATTGCGAGAAAGGAGAACATCATTGGGGTCGGCGAGGATCTGCCACTGCTGATCCATTTTATCAGTCCAGGTTTGAGAATGCATGGTTTACGTTGTGCTTTCTTTACCAATCAAGACCTGTTACAGGAGAATGGGGCTCTCGTACGACCCCAATAGTATCGCATTGCTTCGCAGTTATTCGGGAGTCATGAGAATTCTGATCGAGCGTCGAATTCCCACGGTTTACCATTCAACTATTGCAAGATGCTACTCAACTCCAACTCGCACCACCACAACGAATTTTCGTTTGTATATAGTGGCAATTGTGCGGTTTATTATAGTTATGACTAGTTACGCGTTTGCCGTCAGATGGTGATTCAGGAACACAACTTGTCGTTTCGGACGGTCCGCACAGCGGACCCTACATTATACCTCGTCGCTTTCGGTTGTTTCAGTTTTTTCTTTCGCCGGATCCCAATTGTACAACAGCTCGCAGGCTTCGTTCTGTAGTTTGTTGAACGGTTGGACGCTGCCTGGGATTCTGTTGTAGATGAAGGAGAAGACCAGCCAGCGGTCGTTGGCGGTGTGAATGTATCCGCTTAGGGCGCGGACGCCTCTTATGTAGCCCGTTTTGGCGAAGAGGCGGCCGTTGAGGCCTTTCATTCGGCGGCCAAGCGTTCCAGTTTCGCCGGGTTCTGCCAGGCTTGCTCTGAAAACTTCGACGTCTTTGTGCTTGTGCATGGCGATCAGGATGTCGCTGATGAGGCGGGCGGTGACGTTGTTGCCGCGACTAAGGCCCGACCCGTCGGACACCTTCAGCTTCGAGTCGTCGATGTCGTTCTTCTTGAGGAACGCGCGGATCGCCTTCTCCCCGCCAGCCCACGACCCGGGATGATCGAGGCCCTGCTGTTGCGCCAGCACCCTTCCGCTCAGCTTGCACATACACTCGGCGAAAAGGTTTTGGCTGCTCTTGTTGATCCGCCAGAGAACTTCCGGCATGGTCGTTGTGTGCGTAGCGATCAGCTTCCCGGCAGTTGGCTTGATTGAATCACCCAGCGGCGATGGTGATGATCGAACTTCGCCATCGATGGTGATGCCGTTGCTGGCCAAGTGCCTTCGAAACGCGCCCGCGAAAAATGCACCGGGATCGGTCACTGGTTTGCTCTTGAGCGTTTTCTTCTTGTCGCACCCGCCACCGATCACGATGACGTTGGCGTGGGGCATGCGGTTGATCGTCGGCGCTTCGTCCTTGCCGGTGATGCATTCGTTGATGACGACGAGATCGTCAAACGGTGGAGTGACAGTATATGACACCGGTTGGCCGTCGGTCGTTGGCGAGATGGTGATGTCCACGCAGTTATCGTTGAAGTTCAAACCAGACACCGGCGCGGCGTACCAGTGGACGAGGTCGTCGTGATCCCACGAATCGTGGAACTTATACGCGTCGAATGCGCCCTCGTAATAAACAAGGTCGCCGGTGATTCGGTTGATGCCGTTCTGCTTGAGGGCTTTGACCCAATCGTCGAACACCGTCATCGTGGTTTCGCCGCGCCGTTTGGCGAGTGGGCTGTCACCGACGGCTGGGTTGCCCGTACCGATGATCCAAACATCGTTGCCATCGCGGGCGAGGTGCGTTTCAAACTTATAATCCGCCCCCAGCAAGTCCAGGCCAGCCGAACTGATGACCAGCTTCATGTTGCTAGCCGGCATGACCGGCGTGTTTTCATTGGAGGCAAAAAGCTCCGTGCCGCTTTCCAGATCAATGACACGCGCGGTGAGCATCGCTCCCTTGTCGGCATGGCGATTGAGGATGTCGTCAAGCTGCGAGCAAAGGACCGGGTCATGGGCCAACCGCGTCGCGCTGCATCCGGCAAAGCCGATCAACAGGCAGGCCGTCAAGACGTTATTGAATGCTCGGGTTAGACGTTTGGGGTGTGCAAATGTCACGGTATACCTCCGGGAGGGTGTCGTCGATTGCGGCCTTTTGGACGAATCGGCGGGCTCAGAAAAATAGAGTCTATTCGCAAAATCGGCTTCAGTGTACCATGCACCCGCGCCGAATGAAGAGCGAAGTCGGCTACTGGTACGGGTATTTGCAGCGGACTTACGAATCGCTACGCGAAAGGAGTCAGCGTATGTTCTTTGCGGGGTTGGGATCTGGAATCGGGTTTTTGTTGGCGTTGTTTGGCGGATTGCTTAGCGCGGTCTTTGGGATTTTCTTGGGAAGCGGCGCGGCGTAGGGTGGGCCTTGCCTACTGCCGTTTGGTCGGGCTGCTGATTGGTTGGGCTACTTGGGATCGGCTGGGCCTTTCAATTCGACGAGTGGCGTGACTTTCAGTTTCTGGCTTTGGGATTCATTGTGCCCATCGTTTGAACACGCTCCGTGGCCACACCCACATCCGTCGCCCTCGCTGAAAACCCTCCGCGCGAAGACGATCGCGTAAATGACCGCAAGCAACAATCCGCCAACCACGATTATATATTCCCACCACATATCGCCACCTGAATCTTAAGAAATCCGAATGCCAACCTGATACACCACCAGCGCGCCGACGTACGCCAAGATGGTCATGTACGAAAACGCGACCGTCGCCCACTTCCATGAATTCGTTTCGCGTTTGATGACGGCCACCGTGCCGCCGCATTGGCAACACAGCGCGAAAAACACCATGATCGACAGCACCACCGGGATGTTATAGACCTTCCGTCCGTCGGGCCAGGTGGCTGCTTGTAGCTTCTTACGCAGCACGGTTGATTCCTCATCGACCGCGTCGCCGAGATTGTAAATAATCCCCAATGTCGAAACGACGACCTCGCGAGCGGGGAAGGATGCGAGGGTGGCCATCCCGATTTTCCAATCCCATCCGAGCGGTTTGACGACGGGTTCGATGGCTTTTCCGGTCCGGCCCATGTAGCTGTTTCGCAGGTATTCACCGGCGATGGCGTTGTCGATTGCCTTCGGTTCGGTGATACCGGCTTGCTGCATGTCGGCGCGAACTTTTGTTTCGGTCTGCGCTGGTCTGGGGAAGTACAGCAGCGCCCAGATGATGATGCTCATCGCGAGGATGATGGTGCCGGCTGACTGTATGAAGACTTTGGCGCGATCCAGCGAACGCAGCATTATGAGTTTGATCGATGGCATCTTGTAGCTGGGCAGTTCGAGAATAAACGGCGTCGGAGCCCGACCAGCCAACACGCTCTTAAAGACGAGCGCTGCGACGGCGGCTGCGATGATGCCGAAGAAGTACATGCCTGCGAAAACCAATCCTTGCAGCGGCAAGAATCCGAGGACGGTCTCTTGCGGAATGAATGCGGCGACAAAAATTGTGTACACCGGAATGCGGGCGCTGCACGCCATCAGCGGCGCGATGAGAATAGTAATCAACCGTTCGCGCGGGCATTCGATGGTGCGGGTGGCCATCACGCCGGGGATCGCGCACGCGAATGATGAGAGCAACGGGACAAATCCGCGCCCGCCGAGCCCGAACAGGCGCAGGACGCGATCCATCAAGAACGCTGCCCGTGCGAGGTAACCGCAATCTTCAAGCAGCGTGATCAGTGCGATCAGGATCATGATCTGCGGCAGGAAAACCAGCACGCTACCCACGCCGCCGATAACGCCATCGGTTAAGAACGTCGCGAGAATTCCCTCACCGAGTGACGACTGCACCCAGCCCGATAGTGTGGCGAACACGCCTTCGACGGCGTCCATCAAGGGGGCTGCCCAACTGAACACGCTGATGAATACAACCGTCATCACGACGCCGAAGATGATGGTGCCCAATACACGGTGGGTCAGAAGATTGTCCAACCGCTCGCTTCGGGAAGATTGCGTCTTCGCACTGCGCTGTACGCATTCGCCGACGATCCCCGCGATGCAGGCGTAGCGGATTTCGGCTTCGAGATTTGCGGGGGAGAATCCAGCCGCCTCGATTTTCTTACGCTCTTCATAGACAAAATCCGCAAGGGCGGATCCGCTCTTCTGGTGGGCGACGAGCCGCCGTTCCAGTTCGCCGTTCGCGTCAAGAATGCATCGGCGCACTTCGTAGGGCGTCATCGGTTGAACGTCGCCATTGAGTCGCGCGATTTCATCGGACAGCGCGCCGACGGATTCGTTGACCGCGTCGGGCCAATCACAGATCGGGGCTGGTTTGTTTCCGCCAATGGATTTTTCGATGGCATCGATGAGCGCTTCGCGCCCTTTGCCGGTGGACGCCACAATGGGAATAACCGGTACGCCGAGTTTCTGTGCCAGTTTGTTGCTGTCGATTTTGATGCCGCGTCGCTCGGCAATGTCGGTCATGTTCAGGGCGATGATCGTGGGTAGCGCAGCTTCGAGGACTTGGGTGGCTAAGAACAAGTTGCGCTCGATATTGGTTGCGTCGATGACGACGACAGCCGCATCCAACGGTTTTGTATCGTCGCGATGACCGAGCAGAATTTCAGTGACGACAAATTCGTCGGGTGACCGTGCGGTGAGACTATACGCGCCGGGCAGATCGAGAACTTCAAGTCGACGTGAATTGTGGCGAATGATGCCGGACGCTTTTTCGACCGTGACGCCAGGATAGTTGGCGACTTGCCGATGCGAACCGGTCAGCATGTTGAAGACGGAAGTTTTTCCAGCGTTTGGATTGCCCAACAGCGCGATGATCGGGAGTGATTCAGACGTCGCTTGGTTTGATGCCATCGAGATTCCGAAAGTTGTTTCGCGGCGATGCCACTTGAGCGCTGGTGCGCTGCGTTCATGTGGTCGCGACGGAAATATGTGGCGTGCTTATGGGCGGGCTGTCGCGAGCAAGACGCATTCGCATTCGCGACGACGAAGCGAAAGATGATAGTCGAGTACTTCGATCTGGTATGGGTCGCCCAATGGCGCGACGCGCACCATGCGAACTTCGCGGCCGTTGGTCAGACCCATTTCTGCCAATCGCTGCTGAACCACCGGATCACCTTGAAGCGATTGCACGGTGGCTGACGTTGAGGCCTTTAAGTCCGCTAATGTTCTAGGATTCTGAGCGATCATGTCGTATTGGCTCGCATAGTTGCCCGCAGCAAATCAGCCGACAGGCCCACCAAATAATCGGTCGAGACGATTCTGTTGCCCAAACCGTGCCTCAACCCAGGAAACGTCCATTTCGACAAAGAGTTGGGTCGCTCCAAGTTTGTTTGGCACATCAAACTATGTA
>BQJS01000144.1 GCA_021604825.1 Phycisphaerae bacterium
ACAACGATGGCGACTACGACCTGTATGACATGCATCTCTTCACGATTTGTTTCGGCAAAAACCGAGCCAGCAATCCGCAGTGCGCATGTGCCGACCTTGACGGAACAGGCGACGTAATCGACATCGCCGACTGGGAAAGCCTATCCGGATTGATTGACGGTCCCTAAGCCTTGGCTGGTGGCGTTTTCTGCGGTCGACGCTGAGTGTTCCGCGTCAACAACCTTGACCAACTGCATAATCAGCGCGGCGACCGCGAGCGCAATACCTGCAAACACCACAAACGTCCATGCCAACGTCCCGGTCGCGTCCCACAGGTAACCCACCAGCGGGCCCGCAGCCGCCCCCAGTCCAAACGTCAAAGTAAACTTCAAACCGTACGACATGCTCCGTAACGAGCGCGGTGTGTGCTCGGCGATGAGCAGATTCTCGATGGGTTGCGTTCCGAAATGAACGACCGCCAGTGCTAAGGCCACTGCAATCGCGGGGTACGAACCACCGCCCGTCCATGCGAGAAGCAGCGCCAAGGGAATGCTCAAGGCGATCAGCTTGGCGTAGAATTTGGACGGGTGTGTGCGATCGGCATGGCGGCCCATGAGGAATTGGCTGGCACCTCCCGCGAGAAAAACAAGAACCTGCAAGCTGGTTATCAATGACGAATCGCTTCCCTCGCCAGCCAAGTATGTCGGAAGCGCGGTCATCACCGCTCGGTAGTTGATCCCGGTCAGCATCATCGGCACAAAGAGCAAGACCAGCAGCCGTACCGGTGGCTGTCGACTTGGGGCCGTTGATTTTTCAGGCAATGCGTCATTGCGTGGGTCGTCGCGCAGCGTGATCGGAAGGGCCATGAGCGCAAAGAGCGATGCCAACGCCACCGCGGCCATCACCCAATAGCCCAAACGCCAATGCCAAGCGTTCGCGAGGAACATCCCGATCGGGCCTCCGCACAAACCGATCGATCCGGCGATTCCGTGTACGCCCATCGCTTGCCCGCGTTTCTCAAGCCCATGCGATATCATCGCAAGACCGGTGGGGTGATAGAGGCTGATCGCCGCCCCGAGGCCGGTTAGCGCGATTGCAAAAGTTAGTGTGGTTGGCGCGATCGCTGCCGCTACGCAGGATATTGTCGTGGAGGCAAAATAAATCAGCAGCATCGGTTTGGGGCCGAAACGATCCGTGAAATAACCAGCCGGCAGCGCGCCCGCACCCATAAGGACGTACCCGATGACTGGCAGGGACGTGACTTGGAAACCGGTTAAATTGAATTCGGATTGCAGCGGGGCGAAAATGCCCGTGACCAACAAGGCACACCAATGACAAAGGGCGTGTCCGATGCTGGTGACGAGCAAGATGGAGCGTTCGCTGCGGTTCATTGAATTAATTCGGATGCCTTTGGGCTTGCGGGCTATTCTGACGTTTCGACTCTCTAGTGTAGTGGTCCGCGGGTTTGGGGCCAGCTGCAACGTACGTTGTCTAGCGGATAAGCTGACTTTGAAGATTATTGACTCTATGGGCGACGTGCGGTTAGCATCTTTGCGTGCCCATTGTTTAAGCGGCGCAAAACGTTGAATGGATGAAAGGAGTCTGAAATGAAGCGTATTCAAATCCTTGCGATAGTTGGTGTATTCGTGGCATCGATGGCGATGACCGGTTGCGTCTCGCTAAAAGCGCCGGAGCGCATCAATGTTAATGGGCGTTCACATCGCGGCACAACCAACACCCGCTCGGTTCCGCAGACCAGCAGTCACGACGACGCTCGCCGAAAACTCGCCCAAGCCCATGCAGAAATCGATGAGCTACGCGCCCGCAACCAACGGCTCGAGCGGAAAGAACGCGAGTTGAAGCAAGACAACGACGATTGCGAACGACGTCTTGATCGCTGCGAAGATCGTTACGACGATTAACCTGGCCAGCGGCCCACCCTACGCCGCCCGCTTATCCGCCCACAATTGAATAATCGTTTCCGTTTCGTGAGCTGGCAGCCACCATTACGAGGACAGCCACGCAGCACCTTGTATCGACCAGACCTCTCCTTGTACGATGTCATTCGGTAACGTCCGAATAAACTCGGCAGGGCCGGCTTGCATGTTTCCAAGTTGACGGGCACCAAGGGGATGAAGCGATGCGAATTAATCGGCTGATCGTTGTATGCGCTGTTGCGGTTGGAATTGCAACGAGTGCGTTCGGTGGGATTTCAGAGAGCCAGACGTTGGTCGTTTACAATTCAGCATCATCGGACGGAACGGCGCTGAAGAATGCCTACCTCGCAGCCCACACCGGCATTGGGGCATCCAACGTTGTTGACCTCAACGACGCATCGTTGCTGACGGCCGACCTGACCATCGCCGATTTCAATTCCAAGGTGCGCGACCCGATTCGCACTCACCTTAGCGCGGCAGGCTTTCCTCAGCCAAGCGACATCATCGCCATCGTGCTGATCCGACCGATGCCGCATCGTATCCTCGACAGCGACAATTCGCTGGTGGGTGATAATCCCAGTGCCGCCATTACTGAGATCAACAATGGCGACATTACTTATGCGTCCGTCGATTCCGAATTGGTTCTCCTTTGGCAAAACTTGAGCAGCGGAGAAGCCGGCGATCAGATGGACAGCTTCGCCGACAACATGATCCAGAATCCATATCACGCAAGCGCGACGGCAATCGATGCGTTTTCGCGATCTACGATCACGTCTGCGAAGACGTTTGGCAACGCCTCGAACATCGCATGGGTGATAGCCGGCAGCGGAGCAGCGCGATTGACTCCGGGAAGCATGTATCTGGTGTGTCGCATCGACGGCAACACGCAGGCGGACGCGTTGGATTTAATCGACCGCGGGCAGAACATCACAGTCAACCGCGAAACGACGCACATCATTCTCGACGAATTCGACGTGACGGTTGGCGACGAACTGGACGACGATCCATTCATTACCGATCAAGGTGACGATTATGAAGACACCTTATCCGTTCTATCAGTCAACGGGTGGAATGTGCGTTACGACGACACGTTCGATTTCATCGAAGCCAGCGAAGAACCGCGTCCGCTGATTGCGTATGCTTCGTATGGCGAAAACCACGATGTCGAAAGTGCGGGGGCCAACCCGCCCGGATCGGGTACGTACATCAACAATTTCGAATTCGCCAAGGGTGCAATCTTCAACACCATCGAATCGTACAACGCCCGGGCACTCAACGGCCTCGGGACGCTTTTCACCCAGGAGCAAGTCGCCGACTTCGTGGCTGCCGGTGGGACATTCGCCGTCGGCTGCGTTTTTGAACCATTCTCAGTCGCCCAGCCCGACAACGAATTTCTGCTAACAAGAATGCTGGTCAACCAATGGACTTGGGCCGAAGCAGCATACGCATCGCTTCCCTTCTTGAGCTGGCAGTACGTTGTTCTAGGCGATCCACTCGCAAGCTACGACGCCATCGTAGACATCGAAGGCGACTGCAATGCCGACATCACCGTCGATATCGGCGATTACAATGCGTTCGCCGCATGCCTCGCCCAATCACCAACCGGTCTGGGGCTTGAGTGCGAATGCTTTGATTTCAATGCTGACACGGCGGTCGATCTGGCTGACTTTGCCGACCTCCAAGTGTTCTTCGACGTCAATTAGCCAATCGCTTCGATGTAGGTTTAATTCCTCCGCAGCGACAGCAGCACGGGTATTGAGTTGCTATCACCAAAGGGCCTCCTGTATGATTAACTCGGGCGCGCAGAAGGGGCGGCTGCGCATTCAATCCCGTACGACTTCGGAGAGAATAGCTATGCGATCGATGAGCATTGCGTGTGCAGGTGTCGTCATGATTTGCGCGACGGCAAGCCTGACAAATGCCGCAATCTCCGAGAGTCAGACTCTTGTCGTATACAACTCGGCATCATCCGAAGGCACAGAACTAAAGGACGCATACCTCGCCGCTCATCCGGGAATCGGTGTAGACAACGTTGTCGATCTCAATGATCCTTCGCTTTTGACCAGCGATCTAACAAAGGACGAATTCATCGCCAAAGTGCGCAATCCGATTCAAAATCGCCTGTTGACACTGATTCCTCCGCGACCAGAAGACATCATAGCAATTGTGTTGATTCGCCCCATTCCGCACCGCATCTTGGATATCAACAACCCGCTTGTCGGTGACGACCCGGACGCGGCGTTTACGGAGTTTGGTGACAACGGCGATTCCACATACGCTTCAGTTGATGCTGAGTTGGTCCTTTTGTGGCAGGATTTGTATGACGGTGAGTCTGGCGGTCGAATGGATAGCTATGCCGACAACGCGATTGAGAATCCCTATCACGGATTTGAGAATAGCGAGTCGGAAATTGACTCATTTTCAAGGCTCAACATCTTGATTCCCAAAACCTTTGAGAATTTCACGAATCTCTTCTGGATGCTGACCGGTAGTGGTGCATCTCGATTGACACCGGGAGACATATATCTGGTATGTCGAATTGACGGAAGCACCCAGTCGGACGCCCTTGCCCTCATCGACCGCGCCCAAAACCTAACCGTCAATCGAGAAACAACCCAAGTATTGCTTGACAGAAGCGCAAATAGTTCCTTTTGGTTTATCGGCGATTACAATGCAGCCAACGCGGCCCTCATTGCCGACGGATGGAATGTGCGCTATGACACGTCGGCCAATTTTGTTGACTCAATAGAAGAGCCGCGCCGTCTTATTGCCTATGCGTCCCCCGGAGAAAACCATAGCTACAATGGAGGAGAGAATCCGCTGGGCTCGGGAACATACATAGACGGATTTGCGTTTGCGCGGGGCGCGATCTTCAATAGTGTTGAAACATTTAACGCGAGAGGCCTTAACGGTCTGGGGACTCTGTACGGACACGAGCAAGTCGAAGACTTCGTCTCGGCAGGCGGCACGTTCGCTGTCGGCAATGTCTTCGAGAATTTTGAAATAAGTCAGGCGGAAAATGCGTTTTTGTTGACGCATATGTTGGTCAATCAGAGGACGTGGGCAGAAGCGGCTTATTCCTCCATATTGTTTCTAAGTGGACCGACGATCGTCCTCGGCGATCCGCTGGGCAGATTCGAGACGATCGTGGACATCGAAGGCGACTGTAATGCCGACATCAGCGTCGATATCGCGGACTACAATTCTTTCGCGACGTGCCTCGCCCAGTCGCCAACCGGGCTGGGGCTTGAGTGCGAATGCTTCGATTTCAACACTGACACGGCGGTTGATCTTGCCGACTTCGCCGAATTGCAGGTGTTCTTCGACGACAATTAGCAGGGTAGTCTGTCAAGGCGCAGGACAATATTGCCCTACTGCGGGGCCGGTCGAAAGGTGTGTTGTATTGATTCGACGGCACACGGCATAATGGTGTACTGGCGGTTGAATTCCGGCTGTGCTTTCGTTTCAAACGCTGAGGACGAAGCCATGGGAATCATGAGAATTGTATACGCAGGGATCATTGTCATCTTTACGTCAGCCAGCCTCGTGCATGCCGCAATCACCGAAAGTCAAACGCTAGTCGTTTACAACTCGGCTTCCTCCGAAGGTGTAGCGCTAAAAGATGCATACCTTGCCGCCCATCCGGGAATTCCTTCGGAACCATTTGCAAATGTGATCGATCTGAACGATGCCTCGCTACTGAAAAGCGACCTTACCATCGATGAATTCATTACGAAAGTGCGCGATCCAATTCGTCACCGCCTTCTTTTGCTGATTCCTCCTCGACCTAATGACATCATCGCGATCGTGCTGATCCGACCGATGCCACATCGCATATTGGATAGCGACAATCCGTTGGTGGGCGACGATCCTTCTGCGGCAGACGTGGAGTTCTTTGACAATGCTGATGCGACATACGCGTCTGTAGATTCCGAACTGACTTTGTTGTTTCAGGATTTGTATACAGGCGAAGTCGGAGGGACAATGGATAGTCTCGCAGACAATGTGATTCTTAACCCATATTGGCTCCCTCCGGACCATTTAGTAGAAATCGACGCATTTTCTAGATTGTCGATAATCTCTCCAAAAACATTTGAAAATCGCTACGACGAGCATTGGCAGGCTACGGGCAGTGGATCATCCAGGTTGACTTCGGGGGACATCTATCTGGTCTGCCGAATCGACGGAACCACACAGGCAGACGCCCTCGCCCTTATTGACCGTGCCCAGGATCTCAGCGTCAATCGTGCAACCACGCATGTGCTACTCGATACGAGTGCCGCCTACTCGGGTTTGTTTAATGAGTACTTGGAATTCAGCGAAAGTGTCCTTTCGGGCGCTGGTTGGAATGTGCGATTTGATGAATCGATCAACTTCATCGACTCAAGCGAAGAGCCGCGGCCGCTGATCGCGTACGCTTCTTCTGGCGAAGATCATGGGAATGATGGACAGGGTGAAGATCCACCCGGGGACGGAACGTACATAGACGGGTTTACTTTTGCGCAAGGAGCGATCTTCACTAGCGCCGAGTCATACAACGCCCGAGGATTAAATGGATTGGGCACATTATTCGACCAAGAGCAGGTGGCAGACTTTGTATCGGTCGGCGGTACGTTTGCAATCGGAAACGTGTTCGAGCAATTTGCATATGGTTGGCCTGAAGCACCATACTACTTCTATCACATGTTCGTAAATCAATGGACCTGGGCCGAGGCAGCCTACACTTCGATTCCGTTTCTGAGCGGGCAGACGATCGTTCTGGGTGATCCGTTGGCTCGATTTGAAACGATCGTGGACATCGAAGGCGACTGCAATGCCGACATCAGCGTCGATATTGCGGACTATAGTTCATTCGCGACGTGCCTCGCCCAATCGCCAACCGGTCTGGGGCTCGAGTGCGAATGCTTCGATTTCAATACTGACACGGCGGTTGATCTTGCCGACTTCGCCGAATTGCAGGTGTTCTTCGACGACAACTAGATTCAGCGAAATCTGACTTGCCCAAAACTCAAACGCGGCAACTTCCGATAACCATGGCAGCCTCGTGGCTTCTTCGGTAATCAACTGCAAGAGTGAGGGCGGCGACGTGAGTCCAACACAGACACCCGACACGAAGATCGATCAGAGCAAATCAGATGACGTGTTCAATCTAACGATTGAAGAAGTTCGGATGGTGGTTCGTTACCGCACGCTTTCATCGCATCAGCAGCGCGGCGTGTTGCAGGCGATGGATGTCATTCGACCGGCCAAGCCTAAGAAGGCCTGGGCTGCCCGACCGCCGATCCGTCCAGCCGATTTCGGTGCTGGGTCACCGACGCGCGGCAAGTTTTGGCGTTAGACCCAATTCGCGATCATTTCAATTCATAGCGAATTCAATCGTGGCGCAGCGTTTTTCTTATCAGACTTGCGCAATGCTTGGTTTCGGGATTCGCGCTGACTGACTTTGAATTCCCCTGGATTCCCGCGTGCGCGGGAATGACGGCGCGGCGCTACGTTTGAACTTACGGCACACTTTGGTAGACACGATTCGATTAAGAACGCCTGGGTAGGGGATACCCTTGCTCCAAGTGCGCGAGCAACTTTTTGCGACGCGGATCATGCGGATCGAGCACATCGCAGCAATAGATTGAGCGATTGTTTTTTGATGGGCTGTTTTCGTTGATCAGCTTTTCCAATCGTGCGACAACGGCATCCGCCGCCCCCGATGTTGCACCAATCCCTGTGTTGACCACAATCGCATTGCTATCAATCAACCCGTGATAGTCGGGCCGACATTGGATTCGCGACGCCAACTCTTGACCCAGCGGTGAATCCAACAGTCGAATCATCTGCGTCTCGCTCATGTCCGGCCGCGATGCCTTACGCTCGCCCGACCATGAATCGTCCACGCCTTCCACGCCAAAGATTTCGCTCGTAAAAGCAGCCGTGTCGTTCATCGCGGCTTCAAACGCTTTCTTGACCTGATCCTTCGACCGGAAGATGTCCGTTTCGCATTCGGGGGCGGGCATGATGAAGATTTCAAAATCGTAGGGGTACGCCTGAAGCAAATTCGGGTCGGCATCCCCTTCGATGATCACGCAGCCGTATCGATCCTGTGCGTGGATCCGCGTCAGGATTTCAGGGAGCGTTTCAAAAACGCGCTCCGGATCGTAGATGACTTGTTTGCATGAACCGTCGTTTGCGATCTGGCAGGGGGCGGGGGCGTCGGATGAATGTGTTTCTCGGTCGCTTGGGATAAGCCGCAAGAGGTGCGGCTGCGACTTGCAGACCTCGTCCTTGATGATCTGGACAAGCAATGACTTACCCGCATGCCGCGGTCCGATGACGAGTGATACGGTCAGTCCCATAAGCCCGGGTTCAACCTGTGTATGAGATTGTTGAGAGAATGCGACCACATGCCCTGATGCCTGATTCTAGGCAGCCAATTTCGGCCGGACTACCGCGAGGTGAGTTGCGGGTTTAGAAAACTGAATTAACCCTGCGTGCGGGGGGTGGCAATGCTGTGCCAGACGTCCAGATTGGGGTCAACACCCGGTGCATCGTCCGTACTCAAGCCGGACTGGGCCAACAGTTGCCGGAGTTCGGCGATTTTTTGGTCTGCGTGGGCGGTGGCGGATTCGAGCTTTTGGTAGCGGTTATCAATTTGAGCTTGAATCGTCCGTGTGTATTTCTGGAATTCAAGCATCGCTGCACCCGATTCGGTTTCGGTGGTGTGCTTGGTTCGAAGCGATTCAGCCCGCTCTTGAACATCGCGCGAACTGCGGCTCCGATAACGTCGACGACCGGTCGTTTTGCTTTGACCCGATTTGCTTTCACTCTGACGCATGCGCCGCCGTGTGGACATAACCAGGATCGGTGTCATGACCAATACGGCCAATAGAAACTGCATCGGGAATCCGCTCGGATCCGTCTCGCCAATGATGTTTAGGGCAACGTCCATGTTGCGTGTCCTCTGTTGAGCCTTCGTTTCAAACGCTGGCGTAGGATTTCATTGCGGCTGCAACGACCATCCGAAGCGCTACGTCGTGTTTCTTCGCGGCGGCTGCACAGTCTTCATATTCCGGAGCGGCTGACAGTTCGTTGCCATCGCGCGAGCCGATCTTGATGCGAATCGGACCGTATGGGGTTTCAACCGACCGGTGTTCGCGATGCAGTTTCGTGCGCTGCATTGAGCGGTGCCGGATACCGAAGGTGGACGTCTCACTGAAGATGATGTCTTCGATGCGACGTTGGTCCTTCAATTCGCAAATCACGGTCAGGACAACCCCGGGTCGCCCCTTCTTCATGTATATCGGCACCGTGAAGGCGTCGAGTACACCAGCATCAAAAAGCCGGTTCACGCAATGCCCAACCCATTCTCCTGGGGCGTCATCGATGTTGGCTTCCAAGACGACCACGGTATCGGTGTTATCTTGAACGGCAGACGTACCGACCAGCACGCGGAGAACGTTGGGGCGGGTCTTGCCATCGCGCGTGCCAGCCCCCAACCCGATCTGTTCAATGTTGATTGACGGCAACGGTCCAAATTCATCGCAGAGCGTCGTCAGGAGGGCAGCCGCCGTCGGCGTCAACAACTCGCCGGTTTCGTCGGTCTGTTGGATCGGGATGCCCTTCAAAAGGATGGCAGTGGCTGGAGCGGGCACCGGCATGATCCCATGCTCGCATTTGACCGTGCCTGAACCGACGGGCAGGTGGGACGAAACGATGCGGTCGGGGGCGATGATCTCGACGGCAAGGCAGACGGAGACAATATCCACGATGGCGTCGATGGCTCCGACTTCGTGAAAATGGACCTTGTCGCGGGTGGTGCCGTGGGCGGCGGCTTCGGCGTCGGCAAGACGCTCGAATACCGACATGACGCGCTGTTTGACGCGATCGGACAGCGACGAACCAGCGATGATCGTTTCAATGTCGCGAAGGTGGCGGTGAGGTTGGTCCTTGGATGCATCCATCCGCACATGGAACTTGGTGGCTGCGAAACCCTGCTTGCAGAGCTTTTCGGCTTCGACGGCGTACCCCGAGATATTGAGCGCCCCAAGATCGGATTGAATTCGGTCGATCGATACGCCCGAATCGATCAGCGCACCGGCGAGCATGTCGCCAGCCGCCCCATTAAAGCAGTCAAAATAAAGCACCTTCATATGCCGATCCTCCAAGGGGTAGCGTGTGTGATCCGCGAGCGCATTTGGCACCGCAGGTCCGTTTTTGCTCCACACGCGGGATTTTCGTGCCATTCTAGCCCAAGAATGGCGATCGAACGAGTGATTCCAAAGTTCACAAAGAGTTGTAGTATCCACCCCATCTCGCGTGTATTAAGCTTTTGACGTTGGGTGACCACAAACGACTGCTTATTCGTATCCGGGAGTTTCCCGATACGGTCAATTGCGCGGAGGACGAGCTATGTTTACGCCTGAGTTGTTGTTAGCCACCTTGGCGATGCCATCTCTTTCGGGCCTTTACATCGTTTGCATGATCGTTGGCGGTGGGTTGCTGGCGATTTCCACCATCTTTGGTGGCGATCATTCAGGTTCAGTCGATGCGGACGTCGATCTCGACCTGGATCTTGACGTTGATATGGACGTCGATGTCGATATGGACATGGACGTCGGTCTTGATGGCGGCTTGGACGGTGGATTCGACGGTGGCGTTGATGGTGGGTTGGACGTTGACACCGATGCGGTCGGGCATGACCACGATTTCGGTGGGGCGGATCATCATCACGGTGCGCTGGCGCTATCGACGTGGTTTTCGATCAGTTTTCTGGTGTACTTCGCTGCGGCGTTTGGGTTGACCGGTACGGTGCTGACGCACATGACCGAGATTGCGCCGCTGACTGTTTTAATCACCTCGGTTCTCGCGGGGTTGGGAATCGGTCAGGGTGTGCATCAGACGATTCGAGCGCTGAAGCGCAGTGGTGGTAACAGTCAAATTTCGATCAAAGATTTCGTTGGGCAACCGGGACGGGTAACGGTGTCAATCAAACCGCCGTCACGTGGAGAAGTGGGCATTCGCGTCGGCAATCGCGAGCACTTCATCCCAGCCGTCGCCCAGCGCGAAGATGATTCATTTCAAAGAGGACAAGCAGTCGCCATCGTAGAGTATTCCGGTGGCTTGGCAGTCGTTGTGTCTCGGAAGGAACACGACTTTATCAATAACTCGTAAAAGGAGGCAATCATGACATCGATGCTTTTGGCGGAGTCATTTACGCCCTACATGATTCTGGGTGGTGGAATTCTTTTTGCAGCCATCGCGTTTGCGGCGTTTGTCGCAAAGATCATGGTCGTGGGCGACCCAAGTGAATTGCTCGTGATCAGTGGAAAGCGAAATGGCCCCCACGAAGGGTACCGAACCTTGATCGGTGGTCGAACTGTTGTTTGGCCGATCATCGAACAGGTCGCGAAGATCAGCCTGCGAAACATGCAGGTCGGGTTGGAAGTTAAAGCCCAAGCCGGTGGCGGCACGATGATCCCGATCTTGGTGACAGGCGTCGCCAACGTGAAGGTTTCCTCTGAACCCGACACCCGCGGCAATGCGATCGAACGATTCCTCAATCAACCGCAAGTCGAAATGCAGCGCGTCGCCCGCGAAACGCTTGAGGGTGGTTTGCGTGCAGTCATCGGAAAGATGACGCCGGAGGAAATCGTCGAAGACCGCGACAAATTTGTCACCACGGTCATGAACGAAGTGACCGACGACTTCCGCAAACTCGGCTTGATCATCGACAGCGTTAACATTCAGAACGTCCACGATGACGATCAGTATCTTGAGTCGATCGCACGCAAGGCGTCGGCAGAAGTCCGCGCCCAGGCCCGTCAGTACGAAGCCCAGCGCAAAGCAGAAGCCGACATCAAAGAAGCAGAAGCAGGGTCATCCGCTCGCCAGGCACAAGCCGCTCGCGACGCCGAAGCCAAAACCGCAGAAGCCGAGTCGCGCCAGAAGTCGGAACAGGCTCGATTGGGCGCAGACAAAGCCATCGCCGAATCTGACAACGAGCTTCGCATCCGCAAAGCTGAACTCGCCCGCGAAGCCGCGATCAAGGAAGCCGAACGCAACAAAGCGGCGGCTGAATCCGAACGCGAACGATTGCAAGCCACCGAGGTTGCCCAAGCCGTCGCGGATCGCGATGTCGCCCGTGCCAAAGCAGAAGGTGACGCAGCAACGATTCTCGAAGAGGGCAAGGCCCGAGCCATGGCGATCGAACAGATCGGTCAAACGATCCAAAAGCACCCTGATGCGCTCAAGGTCATGCTCGTTGAGATGATGCCCAGCGTCGTGGAAGAGATGACCAAGACCATCGCAGGCGTGAACCTTGGCGATGTCACGGTGATCGACGGCGGAAGCGGCAGCGCGATTGCTGGAGCAGCCATGAGCAAAGCCCGCATGCTGAGCGAATCAATGGCCACCATCGAAAGCGTCCTAGGCGTGGACCTGCGAGACCTAAGCCAAG
>BQJS01000145.1 GCA_021604825.1 Phycisphaerae bacterium
GCGCGGGCTCGACGATGACGATTCACCACCGCATCATACAAATCCACTCCGCAATTTGTTCGCGCCACTGACTTCATGCGACCGTTCACATGCCTTCCGAAAATGATGAGACTTCGCGCGACATCCGCGAACCAAAAAACACGTCTGCCTGCACGGGACGAACCAGGATCGAATACCGATCACCGGGCAGCGGATCGATCTCGTCTTCATCTTCTAGAAAATCGTCTTCAACGATGTCCATGTCTTCTGACTCTGGGATCACCGGCTCAAAACCGATCGTGATTCGCACCAACTGCGGCAGTGAATTCCCTTGCGTTAGTACCCAATCGTCCCACCACGTCGCCCCGTCAAAATATTTCAACTCCAGAAACCGAATCTCCGGAGCATAGAGTTCTTCCTTAAACGCCATCTGCGCTTCTTCAACTTCCTCAGCCGACTCTTCGGCTTCCTCACTGACGACGAGCGCGTCACGCAGATACGTCTTGCTTTCACGCCGCACCAAACCCAGCGCCCGAGGATCACCGTCTTCGGTCAGATTCTCCTCGTCCCACGCGACGTAATAGCGAATCTGCTGCAAATCAAACTGCGGCGGAATCTTTCGCTGCCGAATCGATTGCACCTCACTGAGCTTGCGATCGGGCATCACCAAGGTGTTGACTTCGATCCGATCCTTATACCCAAACACGCCCACGCCATAACCCGGGACGTTGCCAACTGCCTGCCGAACTTCACGGGACATCCGCTCAAGAATGACACGGGCCAACTGCGCGTCGCGACTCCGCTTGGTCCCTTCATCGCGCTGAACCAAGGCGTTGTCATAGAAAACCATCAACATCGACATCAACATCACGAGCAAACTGATGGCGATCACCACTTCCAGTAGCGTAAATCCTCGCCTCGCTCTTCTGTAATTGCGTGCAAACATCAACGCCCACCTCGGCGTCCGCCACGCCTGCCACCGCCGCGTGGGTTGCGCCCACCGCGCTGGGACTCATCATCTTCGACGCCATCGCCATCTACGCCGCTGTCGTCGTCGGGAGTCCCGGAACCGTCATCGACTGCACCGTCGTCGCCACTTCCGTCGCCAACACCGTCATCTGATCCGGTGTTGCTATCATCGACACCGGTGTCGTCCGTTCCGCCTGTGTTCCCGTCATCGCTGCCCGAATCGCCGTCGGCGTCGTTGCGCTGCTCTGCAAAAATCGCTTCCAGCAGTGGTCGAATCTCAGCCGGCACCATATTGAGGATGCTGTCTTCACCGACCCCCAATGCCGGCATCAGCACGGGTAACACCTCGAGCAATTCCTCCATGCTCATGTCGCGAAACATCGCCGGGTTCAGTTGATTCACATCAACCGCTCCACCCCCGACCGTCGACAATTGCTCATTGATGTCCGCCGCCCGCTCCTCGTCGAGTCCAAAATCCGTCGTCAAATCGAGCGGCCTGGGAAGCGTGCGCAGCGTGTGATACGTCTTTAACACGAACGCCTCGTCGAAGTTGAACTCTCCCATGTTGTCGGGTTCGACTTCGCGCTCCGGGTCGTAAAGAATCTGAAGCGTCACCGCCACCATCGGCGTATCCAACGGATGCCGCGGCGACGTCGGGTTCGGATCTTCCGGCAACGGTTGAGCCAACAACCGCCAACCATAAAACGGGAACAACCGCCCGAACTCGTCTTCCTGTTCGAGTTCCAACTCGAGCAAGCCCGTGTCCATTTCGGCCAACTTCGACTCAGCCAGAAACACCACCCGGGCCATGTGATTCGTCTGATACGTGCGATCCGTCGCCGACTGAAGCTGTGCCCCGATGACAGCCATCCCCATCACGAGCAGACCGACAGCCACCACGACTTCCAACAATAGGAAACCCGGTAGCTGCAAGTCGGTTCGGTTATGCAAACGTCGAATCATCGCCGCACGCTCGCTTCGCGAATCTCAAGCACGTTGTCTTCGGTCAGTTTCTGCGCTTGCACAAAATCCTTCCGCAAGACCGGTGGCCAACCGTGCTCCTTCATCATTTCCAACTCTTCGATAAAGAGCGATCGCTGCAACCACGCCAAACCGGTCAATCCATCCAGGATCACTTCCAGCCGGCCAAACTCGGTCTCGTCGTCAAGATCTTCTGCCGGCACATCCATTGGCGCATCGGTCAATAAAAACGTCGCCCACTCACTCGTGCCATCCGTATCCAGCACCAGCGGTGGAAACTCTTCTTCATAAGTCTCGCCAGCCGATTCCTCGATATCCTCAAGGCGTTCTTCTTCCAACTCCAGGGCGTACTCG
Organism: Phycisphaerae bacterium; assembly: GCA_021604825.1. The sequence continues at coordinate 2,284 of BQJS01000145.1, forward strand.
TCTTGCCCGAGCAGTTGATCGATGGTCGGTTTTCCCAACCGAACCTTCACGCAGCGGATACCGCGAAGGAGTGTCTCGTCGCGGGCCCAGGCGGCCAACACCGGTCGAAACTCCTCCGGAAACTCAAGCGGTCGATCCTCAACCTCAACGACCGGCTGGCGCTGATCGCCCTGACCATCAAGTTCGTCTTCGCGCGGAAAACGAATGCGGTAACGCAACCCATCAATCATCGCGTTGGCCCGGGTCAACTGAATCAGCGCCCGCATCTGCCGCGCCGACTCGGGCAACTGCGCCCGAGTGAAATCGTTCATCAAACTCGGCATCACCATCGCCATCACGATCGCCAGCAATCCCGTCACCAAAAGGATTTCAAGCAACGTAAAACCGCGATGTACTCGACGACGATTCATGGCTTTCCAACATGCAGCCCAAAGTTCGAGACGATCGACGCAACGTCAATCATCTCGAACTTCGGCGCTGCGACTGGTGCAAGTTTCGATCCAGGAAGCGATCCCGAATCGCTTATTTGTCAGTCCAGTTCTTGATGTCGTCTTCGGTGCCTTCCTTCTGGTCCGGGCCCTTGCTAGAAAGATCGAAGCCGTCCTCGTTAAACTTCCCCGGAGACTCGTAAACGAATTCCTGATTCCAGGGGTCGCGCAATTCTTCGGGAGGGGTTTCCAAGTACGGACCCTTCCAAATTTTATCGTCCTCATCAATGCTGCTCGGGATACGATGCAGCGCTTCCAATCCCTCGTCGGTGTCTGGATACTTGCCGACATCGAATTTGTATTTCTTTAGCTGCATGGAAATATCACCGCTTCGGCCGACCGAGGCCTTGGCGATATCGATCTTCGCCTGTTCCCCGCTTCGCATCAGGTTGGGCACAACGAATGCTGCCAACAGCGCGAGAATGCCAACCACGATCAGAATTTCCAAGAGTGAAAACCCGCGACGAATCCGTTTGCTTCTATTTTGTCTTGTTTCTACTTGCCCAATCATCATTCCAAACCCTTTGTTTGATGGATTAAAACTCGCTCACAAGTCATTTGCGATTTATGAAATCAAATGCCACCGCCCTGCGACATCGTCAAGATCGGTAGCAACAACGCCAACGCAATACACAACACCAACACCGCCATCACCAACAACAAAATCGGTTCCAGCAAACGCACCGCCACATCGATCGTGCGGGCCGTCCGCGCCTCATTCGTATCCGCAATCTGCACGAGCACGTTGTCGAGGTTGTTGCTCTCCTCGGCGACGGCCATCATGTCGATCACGTCTTCCGGAAACAGCCCGCTCTTTCCCAGCGGCGTCGAAAGCGACTCACCTTTTTGTACACTCGTCGCGGCTTCGCCGATGCGTTCCGATAGAATCCGATTCCCGGTCGATTCCTTGGCAATGTCCAAAGCCTGCAAAATGGGTACGCCATTGCCCAAAAGCGTGCCCAAAATCCTGCAAAACCGGCATATCGCCACCATGGTAATAATCTTGCCAAGCATCGGACCTTTCAGCTTGATCCGATCCAAGGCGATTTTGCCGTTTTCCGTCTTCAAATACGTATAAATCGCCACGCCAGCCACCACGATCGCAACCAGCATCACGTGGTAGTAGTTCAGCAGCACATCGGTCACGCCGAACACGATGTAGCTCAGCGTATTAAACGACTCTTCCCGCAGGTGCTTGCGCAATTCCGGCACCACGAAGATCATCAGAAACATCACAATCGTCGTACCCGCCGTCATCAGCACAGCCGGGTAAATCATCGAACCGATCAGCTTGTTGCGAAGCTCATCCTGCCGCTCGGCAAACATCGCGATCCGCGACAACACGTCCTCCAAAAACCCGCCGCTTTCGCCCGCCCGAATCATCGTCACGTGCAAGTCGGCGAAGGCATTCGGATGCTTGGCCATCGAGTCGCCCAACGTTTCACCCGACGCCACATCCTCGCGCACATCACGCAAGACGGCAGACAGTACGGGGCTCGTATTCTGGCGGCCCAGCACTTCCAAACTTCGAAGCAACGGCACGCCGGCGCGAAGCAGGTCAGCCAGTTGCGTGTAAAACGAAGTCTGGTGCTTGAGTTTGACTTTCTTCTTGCGACCAGAAATCGCAGATGCCGTCGCTCCGCCACCTTCTTCAACCGACACCGGAAAAAGCGACTGTTCATCCAACAGGCGCAGGGCAGCCGACTGGTTGTCAGCCTGCAACGCACCAGTCACAGCCTGCCCGTCCGAAGCAATGGCCTTGTATCGAAAAGTCGGCATTTATGATTTCTGCATGGTGACAGACCACCTGGCGCAAAGACCCATTCTGCGCAGAGGTGCAGTCCGCCCCAAATCTCCGCGAACACCCAATTTAAGTGTTACGGACGCGGCGGCCAAGGTAGGCGCACGAGAAGTGTACAACTGCTCGCATGCTCTTGACCGTCCATGGTCCTGTCGAGCACGCTTCGCCAAATGAAGCGATCGCGTGTACCTTACTTCGCCGCAAGCACTTACGTCAATCAGATAATTGCTTGTTCAATCGTTGATTCTGCAATCTCCCGGAATCCTCCCGGTGCATTTTCTACACCGACGTAACCGGCTGATTGCAGTTAAATTGGGAAGAGTTGAAAAGACGGTCTGCAGTCGAGGTTTGCATGGAACACCCAGGCGGTCCCAGCCGCGTCCTCCTCCGGAACCACCTACTTTAACTTCATGGAAGATATGTGCTTAGGCTTTTGCGACGCGGAGGACTTCGCTGATCGTGGTCTTGCCCTCGCGAACCTTGTCCCATCCGTCAGCCCGCATGGGACGGAACCCGCCCGCAGCCGCAACCTTGAGCAAGTCACCGGCCGTGCCCCGTTGAATGATCACCTCGCGAATCTCGTCGGTGATTCGCAAGAATTCGTAGATTCCAACGCGACCCTTGAATCCGGTGTCGCGGCAATCACGGCAGCCAGCCCCCCGATGTATTTTTCCGCTTGGCGGGAGTTCAAAATCGTTGGGCACTTCGGAGGGTTCGGGCGTGTACTCTTCGGCGCACTTCGGACAGATGCGCCGCACCAGTCGCTGTGCCAACACACCCTCGACCGAACTGCTGACCAAGAATGCTTCAACGCCCATGTCGAGCAAACGCGTCGCGGCGCTGGCTGAGTCGTTCGTGTGCAACGTGCTAAACACCAAGTGACCAGTCAGCGATGCATTGATCGCCACCTCAGCCGTTTCCTTGTCACGAATTTCACCGACGAGAATCACGTCCGGATCATGTCGCAAGAATGCCCTCAACCCATACGCAAACGTCAGTCCGATCGAAGGTTTCATCTGCACCTGATTGATGCCATCGATGAAGTATTCAACCGGATCTTCAACGGTGAGAATTTTCACCGCATCGCTCTTGATGCTGTTGAGCGCCGCGTACAGCGAAGTCGTCTTACCACTACCCGTCGGACCGGTCACGAGAATGATCCCGTGCGGCATCGTGATGATTTCTTTCCACGCGTTGTAAACCTCTTCGCCCATCCCCAAATCGCTCATGCTCAAAAGCACGGATTGTTTGTCGAGGATACGCATGACCACGCCTTCACCGTGGGCGGCGGGGATGATGCTGACACGCAAATCGATGTCGCGATTCTGCGCGCGGATGCGGAAACCACCGTCTTGCGGCAAACGTTTTTCAGCGATGTTCAGGTTTGAAAGAATCTTGATGCGACTGATGATCGCGTTCTGAAATCGCCTTATTTCAGGGGGAACGTGCGTGGTGTGCAACACACCGTCGATGCGATATCGAATGCGCAGATCGTTTTCAAACGGTTCGATATGAATATCACTCGCCCGGTCGCGGATGGCCTCGACAAGAATTTCGTTGACCAATTTAACGACCGTCGCTTCTTGGGCGGCTTCTAAAATGTCGCCGGAATCGTCGTCAACATCGCTGACCACTTCGACTTCATCGATGCCGATCATCTCTTCGACGGTCTGCCCACCGACGCCGTAGTGCTCACGAATCACGCGCATGATGTCGGCTTCGGATGCGAGTACCGGTTCGACCTTGCAACCGGTGAGCATGCGCAGTTCGTCGAACGCATAAAGGTCAAACGGATTGGACGTAGCCAACCGAATGGCGCCGTTCTTGCGATCGATCGGAAACAAGTTGTAGCGGTGTACGGTGCGCGAAGGGACGACTTTGAGAAGTTCCTGATCGACCTTGATTTTGGTGAGGTCAACAAACGGAATGGATAGTTGCTCGCCGCGCGCTTCGATGACTTCGAGTTCGGTCGCGAAGCCCATGTCGACGAGTTTCTTTTCAACGGGAACGCTCTCAGTCGCGCCGGCTTTCTCGGCTTCGGCGCGCTGGTCGTCCGTGATCTTTCCGTGCTTTACAAGTATGGAAGCAATCGTCACGCGAATCCCTGCCTGTTCATCTAAGCCATCCAACGATCTTCGCTTTGCAGCGACGTCAGATGGCATCGTGTTTTGAAATCTCAATCGACCCGGCAATCATGCACCACACGCAACCATTGGCGCACTCAGGGCGCATCGATTTATACCAGATTCACGATCGCCGGTTTCAGTCGAAAACCGAATCTCGCCAGAACCTGCAATCGCCACAAATTCTTATCGGATATACACTTACAAGGACTCCAGCCCGTCTCTCCGGCTGTGCGACTGCGTTCTAACTTCTTTCCTGCCATTGCGTTAGCATACCGGGCACTTTTGAAACTAGACACAACGCAAACGGAACCATCCCATGACCGAGAGAATCCAAGTCATGCCCAACCAAGCAAACAACATCCCTCCAGTGATCGACCTGCGTAGCGACACCGTCACCCAGCCCACCCCGGCGATGCGCGAGGCCATGATGTCAGCCCCCCTGGGCGATGACATTTTCAGCGACGACCCCACGGTCAACGCGTTGCAGGATCGTGTCGCGGCGATGTTCGGGATGCAGGCGGCATTGTTCGTCCCCTCCGGAACGATGGCCAACCAGATCGCCATCCGCAGCCACACCGAACCGGGCGACGAAATCATCTGCCACCACCTAAGCCACATCTACCTATACGAAGCCGGCGCGCCCGCAGCGATCAGCGGTTGCTCGATGCGCCTGCTCGACGGCGATCGCGGCATGTTTACACCCGACGATGTGCGGGCAGCACTACGCCCCGTCGATCAGCATTTCCCCATCAGCCGCCTGTGCGTCATCGAAAACACCCAGAACAGAGGCGGTGGATCCGTGTGGCCCGTCGATCAAATTGCATCGATCAGTGAAGCAGCCCGCGAACTCGGATTGAAAATGCATCTCGACGGCGCCCGCATCATGAACGCCTGCGTCGCGTCGGGAACAGACGTGAAGGATTACGCCAGGCACTTCGACTCAACGACCATCTGTTTTTCAAAAGGACTTGGCGCGCCGGTAGGATCAGCAGTAGCAGGAAGCAGCGCATTTATTTATCGCGCCCGTCGATTCAGAAAAATGTTCGGAGGGGCCATGCGTCAATCCGGCATCCTAGCCGCCGCGGCCAACCACGCCCTCGATCACCACGTCAAGCGACTGAAAGAGGATCACGAAAATGCCGCAACCCTCGCTAAGAAACTTTCGGATAACCCTCGAATCAAAGTCGATCCGTGCGAAACCAACATCGTGTATTTTGATCTCGAAGAAAGCGCTGGCACCGCACCAGCGTTGGAAGCAAAACTGCTGGAAAACAACGTAAGAATGCTAGCCCTCGGCCCGCAACGCCTCCGCGCGGTCATGCACTTGCATATTACAAACGATGACATTGAGCGCGCAGCCTCAATCATCCTCGAATCAATTCCAAATTAGACACTGCGATTAAGAGGAAGATGTGCCACTGCTATGTGAGCAGTGCCGAATGCGACACGGATTAACGCCAATATACGCACAGAAACGCAGCAAGCCTTAAGTGCCACATGCTGACACTTTGAGTGGCTCTCTCCCTTCACACTGCTCACAGAGCAGTGGCACACTTGAACAAGGCGTCAGTCTTGAGGCAACCCCGAAAGTGCGTCATTGTGGCCAACCACAATCAGCACGTCACCGCTTTCGATTTTTGTGTCGGCGGTGGGCACGATGATTGTTCTTTGCGCCGTGGTTTCTTCGCCTGCGGTTTTGGTAAATCGTTCGCGGCGAATGGCTACGAGGTTCACCTTATGCTCAACGCGCAATCGCAATTCCAGAAGTGTCTTGTCAATGAACGCCGTCGGGGCGGCGATGTAGACGAGGCTGTGATCCGATTCTAGCTCGATGTACTGCGACAGATTCGGCAGCGCCAAGCGATGGGCCCAGCGCATCGCAGATTCCTGCTCAGCCGACGCGATTTCGTCAGCGCCCACCTTGCGGAGAATCTGGCCCTGCAGGTCGGACATCGCCCGAGCAATGATTCTAGGGACGCCCAGTTCCTTCAGCGTGACCACGGTGAGGATCGACGCTTCAAAAGCTTCACCGATGGTGACGATGGCTGCGTCCACTTCCGCAATGCCTTGGGCGACCAGGGCGGCTTTGTCCGTGGCATCCATCCGAACAGCCAGCGTCACATCGTCGCGCACGCGATCGACAAACGCGGCATCGCGATCGATGGCGATGACGTCGTCACCGGCCTGCGCCAACGCCCGGGCAAGATTCTCGCCAAACCGTCCCAATCCAATGACCGCAAACCTTCGCATGGTTGATCCAATTCGTTTATGACCAAATCGTTTAAGACAAATTCGCTTAAGCGACGTTGCTCGCACCAAATAATGCCAACCGCCTAACCGATCGTCACGCGTTCTTCCGGGTACTCGTAAGGCATCGACGTCGCTTTGTCGGCAAGGGCCACCATCAGCGTCAACGGCCCGAGCCTGCCAGCGAACATCCCCAGCATGATGATAAACTGTCCTGGCACCGTCAACTTCGCAGACAACCCACACGACAACCCAACAGTGCCACACGCTGACACTGACTCAAACAAGATGTCTCGCAAGGCGGCGGTCTCCGTCAACGACAAGGCCAACACAATCGATGATATCAACGCAAACATCAACACGACCAGCACCCCCGCCCGTTCGACCAAATCGCGAGGAATCGTCCGCCCAAACAACTCGATCCGATCGCGCTTCCGCAAGGTTGAAAGCAGGCCCAGCACCAGGATTCCAACAGTCACCGTCTTGACCCCGCCAGCCGTCGATGCCGGCGAACCACCGACGAACATCAGCAGCATCAGCAAGAAACGGCTTCCCGGCGACAGAGATTCCGCATCCAACGCCACCGTGTTGAAACCGGCTGTCCGGGCGGTCACCGATTGAAAAAGCGCTCCACGTGCCCGCTCGAACCAATCCATATCCTTGATCACGCCAGCGCTATTGACTGATGCGTCAGCCATAGTGGCGCCCGCCTTCCAATCAAGCGATTCAAACAGGAAGAACATGATTGCCGGCAACACGATCAATCCCAGCGACGACCAAAGCACAATGCGCGAGTGCAACTGAAGTCGCATCGGACGCCGCCTAGCCGGCTGAGCCCATCGAAACACGGCGTCACTTTGGTCGACCGACCGCTTCGGTGCGAATCGCGACATCCACCGGTTCCAAACATCCTGCAACACCGGAAAGCCCAACCCGCCCAGCACAATCAGCGGCATGATCGAAACATACACGCCCCACGAATCGCCCATCGATACAAGACTGTCGGACTGTAGCGCAAACCCCGCATTGCAAAACGCGCTGACCGCATGAAAAACAGAGTAGAACACGCGATCCGACATGCCGTCGAACTGCGCGGCAAACATCGGATAACACAGAATCGCGCCAATGCCTTCGAGAACCAGCGTCGTGAGAATGACGAAGCGCCCCACGCTCCGAAGGCTCCCCACCGTTTCGCGGTGAAGGTCGCTTTGCAAAACCAACGACTGCTTCAGCGACAGGTTGCGGCCTATCAACAGTCCGAGCATCGTCGACGAAATCATGATGCCCAGCCCGCCGAGTTGGATCAGCCCCAAGATGATTAACTGTCCGAATCGCGAGTAGTCGGTGGCTGTGTCGTAGATCGCCAGACCGGTCACGCACGTAGCACTCGTCGAAGTAAAAAGCGAAACCACGAGATGGCGAGGAATGTCGGCCTCTGCCCGCACCCGCGCTTCCGGCGTCATGGCTTTGGGCAGCGCCAACAAACATCCGCCGACGACGATGACGCAAGCAAAGGTCACCACCACCCACCGCGACGGGTGCAACTGCCGCTGCGACATCTCGAGATTCCATCGGACCAACCCAATCAGGATTCGAGCGACCAGAAAGACTTGGATGGTGACGACGTACACGGTCCCGAAACGCAGAAGCGGCTGACCGCTTCGATTAAATTCGAGACTCAGCAACAATCCTGCGATCGCAAGAAAAACAAGATCAAACCAGCGCCGCCGGAGTGTTGCACGCAGCGATGAAGAAGTCCAAAATGCGTGGACAATCGAGAAGACATACGTGGAGATCGCCACCATTTGAACAACCAGAAGTGCGATCGGCGAAACGGGCGGTTCGTCGAATCCGTACTCCAGACTGAGAGCAACGGCGGCTGCCAGCGCCATAGCCACCAGCACCCAATGCCCCACACTGACCGGGCGAGCTTGGGCGTTGGGCGTTTTTGGCATTGGTGCGTTCGGAACGTTGGGCTTCGACATTCGGAGTATCTTCTCGAAGGCTGGCGGATTGGCAAGAAAGAGATCAATTCGTGAGAAAATGGGCACAGCTTCATGAGAAAATCGGCACAGCCCCCATCGTCGTTGCGGATCGACTTCGATATGATCTGAGCATGACGCTGCGGGCCAACCGTCGACTCACTTGGGATCGAAAACGAGGAATCCATCATGATACAACGTCATCAACTCGGCAAAGTACCCCCAAAACCACACACGGCATTTTACGATGATTCGGGCAAGTTGCTGATGGAGCAGTGCGTGACCCGTCGCGGGTTTGAAGGGGCGTATTCGATTCTCTATTACAAGATTCCGCCGACCGACGAGAATGCCGTCGAATCGGTCAGCGTGAATGGCTTCTGCCCGTTTGAATTGGTCGACGATCAACCGCTCCACCGTCGCCACATCAAGTCGCAGGACATGCCAGCCGGCGGTGATTTCTTAACCGGGCGGCGCACCATGATGGTCAATGCCGACGTGCAAATCGGCATCTGCAAACCAAACGAACCCGCGAAGAATTTCTTCTCCAATGCCGACGGCGACGAGTTGTACTTCGTCAAAGAAGGCAATGGCTACGTCGAGTGCGTCTACGGCATCTTACCGTTTCGCAAGTACGACTACTTGTTGATCCCCAAGGGTACGCCCTACCGCATTCATCTCGAAGGCAACGAAGGGACCATGCTCATCTTCGAGGGCAGCCAATACCTCGGCATCCCCAAGGAATACCGAAATGACGTCGGGCAGATCAGCATGTTCGCGCCGTTTACACATCGCGATTTTCGCCTGCCGACCGAACTGCTCAAATTCGACGAAGCCAAGCACGGCAAACCGCCCTACCCGCTGATCACCAAACTCAGCGACAAACTATCAGCCCACGTGTTTGAACATTGGCCCTACGAGTTGGAAGGGTGGGACGGATTTATCTACCCGGTCGCGTTCAACATTCTCGATTATCAACCGAAGACGGGATTGGTTCATCTGCCACCGACCATCCACATCACGTTCACTGGCAACAACTTCGTGGTGTGTTCGTTTGTCCCGAGGATGGTCGATTTCCACGAGAAGGCTATCCCCTGTCCGTACGGGCATGCCAGCGTGGACATGGACGAAATCCTCTACTATGTCGAGGGGAACTTCACGTCGCGCAAGGGCATCGAATCCGAATCGATCAGCCTTCATCCGCTGGGCATCCCGCATGGCCCGCATCCCGGCACGTACGAAGCGTCGATCGGCGTCAAGCGAACCAACGAGCTAGCCGTCATGTGCGACACATATAAGCCGCTGATCAAAACCAAGTACGCCGACACGCTCGAAGACAAGGACTACCACCTGACCTGGGTGAAACACTAGCGATTTGCAACAGAAGCAAGTCGTTGAGCCATCCCCAGTAGTGCCACTGCTCTGTGAGCAGTGCCG
>BQJS01000146.1 GCA_021604825.1 Phycisphaerae bacterium
GTCGAAACTTGTCGGTTGCGCGGCTGTGACGGCATCACCGGCAGGCGTGTGAGCGGTGCGAACTCTCGACCTTCGACTTAGCCGGGGACCTTGATGTCCACTTCAGCTTCTTTGTCAGCCGAAATCGTGACGGTCACCGGGTCGAGATCCTCCGTTTCCTCGTGCCAACCGGCGATCGTGTATTCCCCGACCGGCAGCTCGATGACGCAACTCCCATCCTTGCCCGTGACGGCGTGATAGGGGTGATCGAAGACGCCGACATAGGCACTCATCCATGGATGGACATCGCATTTGATCTTCACGATCTCCGGGCGTTTAAAATCGATGTCACGGACGTCGCCTTGCAACGGCTGTGCGAAGTTCGTTGACTTTTGCTTCTTGGCAAATGTGTGAATGTTGTGCAGCGTCGCGTCTGAATTGCGAACTGTAAGTGTTTGGGTCGTCATAATTGCTTGTACGTGCGGCGTATACATGCAGCCCTTCTGGTCGAGCAAAGCTTTGGTCTTGGGTGCTTCAAATGCAGAATCCTCGGCTACATCTTTGACGAAACAAATGACATTACGGACGGTCATGGTCTTGTTGACGATCAGGTTTGCGTTGCCGACCCTTTGGCCGTTGTTGGCCTGCACACAAGCTGGGTTGCCAGCCATGTTGAGGACAACGCGTTTGGGACGACTTGCACCTTGGTAGCGGGCGGTAATCTTAACAGTCCCAATTGCAGGGCTGGCCGGGGGAGTCTTGACGTCGCCCGGGTCGTTCGGTTTTGGCGTCGCTGCCGGTTTGGGCGTTGGCGTCGATGCGGGTGATGCCGATGCCGACGGCTTGGATTCTTTCTCAGCCGGTGAACACGCGCCGATGAGCAATCCCAGAAGTGCGATCGCATAAGTGATTGCATTACGATTAATTGAATTGCCGTTCATTCAACGCTCTCCAAATTCAATAATTCAATTGATATGCAAACTCGATCACTCCGAGCCACCTGCTGGACTCGACCCGCCATTGGGACTCGATCCTTCAGAGCCCTTCGGCGCTTGACCTTCGCCTGACCCTTTGGATCGATTGCGGCGGGATCGACGTCCTCGATTGCGTGAACCATTGCCGCGCCGATTGCCACTTCGCTGCGAATCGTTCCCGCCGTTGGATTTCTTTTCACCGTCTCCGGTTTTGGATTCGCCTTGGCTATTTTTGTCTTTGTTCGATCCGGTTTTCTTTCCTGATCCGGACGATGAGCCGCGACGCGAATCATTTCGCCGACCACCGCGTCCGCGCCGACCCGACTGCTCTTTTTCGGCGGCGGGTCTCTTGGCGTAACCCTCTTCAATGTCGATACCCAGTTTCACCTGACATGCGGGGCAATAGAACTTGCCGCCTTCAACAGACTTCGGTTCGGAATCGGGCTCTGCATCGCCGACCAACGCCAACCGCACCCATCCATCGTGCATGGCCTCCTTCGCAACCACCGATTCGTCACAATCGGTGCAAGGAAAGACGGTGGCTGCCTCGTCGGCCATCGTCTTGGAGGCCAACTCCCACCAACCCCACTGCTCGGCGTCTTTGATTAAGATCTTTTCCATTCGTTATTCGTATCGCGTCTGTGTTTTCGGAACCACTCAATGACTATCGCGAAGTTAACCGAAGCGGGTCCAACTGCCAACAAAAGAAGTTTGTCGGATCAGCGAGGATCGAGATCGGCTTCACTTAAACTCATGCGCGTAGCCGATTGAGCTTGCGTTGGCGGTTGTAACTGAAACGGCTCGTATGTTGCAGTAAATTGATCGTTTTCATGAGTGCCGGATGTTTGGAAGTAATGGTGGGCGTCAACCTCGTTGCGTACGTGCGCCCTCATGAACAAACCGACCCAGTCGGCGGCGACGGCAATCGAAATGTCCTGCTCGATGAGCGGGGTGCTTGAGTCGGTGACGGTTCCTGGCGGATTGTTCAAATCATTGATGGCGAAATGGTTGGCACGTTTCAATTGGACCAGTTGCTTGGAGCCATTGCGTATTGCATCGTATGTCTGCTCTATGTCGGCTGAATCGGCAACCGAGTCGCGATCGCCCGACACCAGTTGTATGGGCAAGCCCTTCGCATCGACCGAAATCACGTCACCCGTTAGTTCGACGAGATGCGAGCCGTAGACCGACACGGCGCGTAACGAATTCGGTCGCTCAAAGGCCATCGCGCAAAACGGAAAATTGCAGTCCCCTTGCACCAATGTGAGCGCTGTCGCGCCGCCGAACGAGTGTCCAAAAATTCCGATACGCTCCAGGTCAATGACGTCAAACAGTTGATCGGAAAAATCATTTGCGCGGGTGTTCAAGTAAGTAAGAACATCTCGGACGCTTGCCGTCGAAGTGAAGTACCCAAGAGGCGAATTGTGATTGGCGGATGCTACGACAAAACCGTGTGCGGCAATTCGTGCGCAGAATCCGGAGTAGTACGACTTGTGTACCCGTGCCCCTTGAAGAACGATGACGACTGGCGTAGGTCGATCGGCATCGATCGGTACATAAAGATCGATTGCGCTCGAGCCATCTTGGAACGAGTCGGTGATACGCTCCACGGTCGTGTGTTTTGGCGCGGCGATTCCTTCTAGTCCGAGTCCGATGACTTCGAGCGAAATGGGAGGCGATGGTTCAAACGTTGGACCATTGCAACCGAGCAACACAAATAACACCGCCACTGCAAGCAACTGCGTCGCTCGATTCCTTGATGTCATGTTGAGTCGAGCGTGCATCAGGATTTCAAGACTTACCGGCAGTTGAATTTGTCGTTTGCGAGGGAGCGCGTTGAAGCCATTTACGGCGCATCCGGTAGATCGAATGATCGAGGTCCATTTTTTCAAGTTCGCTGGCATCGAACCAACCAAGGTCGTGAGATTCGTCGCTGACGGTAAGCTTGTCGCAATTGGCTTGCAGCAAAAAGCGCACGTCGAAATGCTCGTGGGCTGGGACGTTCTTGTGGGGTGGAATCGTGTGAATATCCAGGTCGAAGATGCTCGAATCGACTACGCTAATGGCATTAATGCCCGACTCCTCTTGGGCTTCGCGTAGCGCCACGTCGAGCACGTTTTTTTCACCGTCCGCGTGTCCGCCAACTTGGAGCCAGCAATCCAACTTGCGATGGTGCGTCAACAACACCTTGCAACCCGTTGGGTTCAACAGCCAAGCCGATCCGGTGATGTGCCCGACGGCCAGCGATCGCTCAAAACAATCCGAATGCGATTGCACGAATTCGACAAATCGCTGCCGGCACACGGTGTCGCGTTCGTCGCACGGAACGTATTGATTCAACAATGTTAGAAACGGTTGTCGATGCACAAGTCGGTTTCCCAGCGGCTATGCTGATTTACTCACGTTGCTTGAGAACGCGGCGAGTTTGGCCTCATCAAGATTGCCATCGGTGCGGACGCCCGAACAAATGTCGACGCCGAACGGATGAACCATCGCGATCGCGTCGGCAACGTTGTCGGCATTCAAGCCGCCCGCGAGGTAAAGCGGAACATCCACGGCCTCGCGAATTTGGCGGCTGATCTGCCAGTTGTGTGTCCGTCCGGTTCCGCCCAACTCCTTGGTCGCCAGCTTTGGATTTCCGGAATCGAGCAAGATGGCGTTAACGTGCGGAGCGACTTGGCGAGCCTCCTCGATTGACTCATCGCCAAGGACATGTATGACCTGAACGAGAGCGATTCCCGGTAATGCCGCGCGAAGATCCTGATGCGTCCCGCTCGTCAGATTGTCGACGATTTGCACCGTATTCACACCGCACCGCCGCTGCTGATTGATGATGTCCGCAACGTTTTGATGGCTGGTCAGCAAGAATGACGCAACGCCCGGCGGAATCGTCCTTGCGATTTCTGCGATGAGTGATTCGGAAATCACGCCCGGCCCGCTCGGCATCGATGCCACCAAGCCCAGCGCGGACGCACCATAGGCGACGGCCAACTTCGCTTCGTCGATGCTGGAGATACAACAAATCTTGAATCGGGTGCGGTTCGGTGCATGCATGCGGGCATTATATTGTTGATTGCTCGCGAGTACATACGCATTGGGCCAAGACCTATGGCATTGGAATGGCGGCGGTTGAAAATTCTGGGCGATGCTCCATATGATGTTCCAAGTGCAGACACGACATCACGCCTGTTGAGTCAGAATTGAGGCTTGTCAATGAGAGGTGATTTGAAACATGAAGCTTGAAAAAGCCACGTTTGCTGCCGGATGTTTCTGGGGCATTGAAGCGAATTTCAGAAGCATCAACGGTGTCGTCGACGCAGCAGTCGGATACTGCAACGGAACCACGACCAACCCCACGTACGAAGAAGTGTGCCGCAAGAATACGGGCCACGCCGAAGTCGTCGAAGTTGATTTCGATGCCGACGTCGTCGGCTTTGACGAACTGCTAAATGCATTTTGGAACATGCACAATCCGACCACGTTAAATCGACAGGGCCCCGACGTGGGCTCGCAGTACCGCTCGGCGATTTTTGTACACGACGACGAGCAGCGCCGATTGGCAGAAGCGTCAAAAGAGCGAATCGACGCGAGCGAACAATTCAGTAGTCCGATCGTGACCGAGATAAGTGATGCCGCCGTGTTCTATCGCGCTGAAGAATACCATCAACGCTATGTCGAGAAGAATGGTGGAAGTGCATGTTCGATGTAGTCTCGCGATGGTTTGCCAGTGGGCGGGTTTGCCAGTGGGCGGGTTTGCCAGTGGATTGATGAATGATTCACAACGGATGGTGATCGACTTGGCGCCTTACATTTGCGCGAATTTTTAGATCGATCACGTTCACGATCAGACGCCGTAGTACGAACGGCGGGCTTAGCTATTTTTACAAAGTCAGCGTTGATCGCAATAAACAAGGGTGAATTAAAGCAGCGAGTACCACGATCCTCGATTTGATTGCCACAGGATTAATTGCGATTCTTGAATAAAATGCTTGCCCCAACGCGGAATTCGGATGATGTTTACAAGGAGAGAGAGTACGGAGCTTCTTTCCCCTCCTCCTGTAGAAGGCGCCGCGAATGCGTTTTGTCGCCGTTCGTGGCGTCTTCGTTAAGTTCCGGACCGAGCGTTGTTCATCCGGCAATTGACTCAATCAGTCAACTTGCAAGCCACTCCTAACGCACGCTCCAACCGCTCGACGTATTCATCGCGGGGGATTTCCAAACAATTGAATTGCATGAGATGATCTGTCGTGAACTGCGTGTCGAGCAGCTGAAATCCGCGCTCGCGCATCTGTTCAACCAAATACACTAGCGCGATTTTTGAAGCATTGGTTGCGCGATGGAACATGCTCTCGCCACAAAACACGCCGCCCAACGCCACACCGTACAGACCGCCCACCAGTTCACCGTCGCGCCACGTTTCGACGGAGTGCGCAAAACCCAAGCGATGCAACTCGATGTATGCGTCTCGAATTTCGTTGCTGATCCACGTGCCTTCGTGTCGATCGGCGCAGGCTTCGATGACGCGAGCGAACGCATGGTTGATTCGCAATTCAAAAGGCTCTTGCCGATAGAGCTTTGCAAGGTTCTTGGGAACGTGAAATTGATCGAGATCAATGATGGCCCGAGGGTCCGGAGCAAACCAGAGAATCTCGCCGTCATCGTCGGCCATCGGAAAAATGCCCTGCGAGTAGGCGCTGAGCAAAAGTTTGGGGGTGAGCTTGACGTTCATATTATCGCGGAAGATCGAATTCAAAATGATCCAATAGGTCGCAGATTTCGCGTACACAAATGTCCGGTTTGTGCTTCGTCTTGGTTGGCATCCCAGGCGCACGCAGAGCCGCATGCATGCCGACGCGACGGGCTCCGACGACATCAATGTGGGGTTTGTCGCCAACGTACAGCGCCCGTTCTGGTGCGACGTCCAGTTGCTTCAGAGCTTCCGTGAATATCCTGGCGTTGGGTTTCGGGACGCCGAACGCGCACGAGAATATCCGCACCGGGAAAAACTCCAGCAGGCCTTCCTGGGCAAGATGATCCTCAAGTCCGCTTGGCGGGGCCACCGTGTTTGAAATCAATCCAATCTTCAAACCAGCGTCTCGTATCGTCCGAAGCGTGTCAGCCGTTTTCCCATGGGCACGAGCCAAGGCTTTATTGGGGCTGTAGAGCAGCCGGGCCAATTCTTCAGCGTCTTCGGCCTTCAGAGTGAAGCCAAGTCTTGTATGCAGGTGTGACAACTCCCGCATCGGATCAAGTTCAGTTCCGGTCATTCGCGACCAAACGTACGCCCGAGCCAATCTCGATATGATGCGGCGGCGATACACCTTCGTTGGCGGAGGGGAATACCCCAACGAAGTCAAATGCCCGCGCGCTAATTCTGCACCGGCTTTCAGTTCTGCGTACGATTCCTTGCGTTCGAAATCGAGCAGCGTGCCACCGATGTCGAAGACAACGGCTTGAATGTTTTTGATCCAGTCCACGTGATTAATGATAGGCTATGAATGTGCGGGACGCCAAAGTTGACAGTGCCTGAAATGGCGTTAGGGCGAGGTGACTGATCACGCACGGTTGCGGTAGAGTTGCTTGTCAACTACGGCTGACATCGCCGCAGTGTCCAGTGAACCGCCCAGGAATTGATTGATCGAATCGATGCGGTCGGAAGGGTCTGAAATCAATCGATTGTAGTTGACGTAGAGCGTTTCCATGACGGCGTGCTTTTGTAGGAAGTCGGTCACCTGTTCCAGGTGCAATAGAAACATGCGTTTCATTTCATCGTCGGATATTTCTGGTTTGTAAGTTCCCCGGCGGATGAGCATTTTCTTCTGCGACGCCAAAACTTCATCGATGTTTCGACGCATGAATACGATCTTGTAACGAACCGAGCCATCGGTGGGCAGATCAAGCAGCAACTGCGAAATCGCTTTGATAACTTTCCCGTTGGCATCACGCAGCCATGTTGAATCGGACTTCAACTTCTTGATACGCTCCAGTTCAAAGTAACCCTTGGGGTTATCCTCGTCAGCCGTGCGCTCGCCGTCCACGACAAGCTCCATCCCGCCGGCTTGGAGCATCGACATCATCATCGACGTACCCGATCGCGGCAGCCCGGATACGAGCGTCACCGTGCTGTTGGTTTCTTGAGCATTCATACGGGTATCCTAGTGTATTTCGATAACAGGTGCTAAGTCGGATTGGATTGCGATTGAACGGTGCTAGTGGCTGGTCGGTTCGACTGTTTCTCGTGGTTCGCCAGATATGGTCGATCTTTTTGACTGGTCACTCAGCATATCAACTGCCGCCGAGATGATCCCTTTGACCGCGGCGGCTAACGAGCCTGAGAAGATCACGCCAGCCGCCTGCCGATGTCCGCCCCCGCCGAATTGTTGAGCCAGACCTGCTACTTCGGTGCTGCTCTCACCGCGCAGATTGATACGGACCCGGCCCGGTTCGACTTCGGTGAAGAGTGCTGCAATCGCCACGCCCGCCATCGAGCGCGGCACGTTAACTTGATCGTCAATATCCGAAGGTGAGCATCCGGACTTGACGAGATCGTCGTGGCTGATCGTGCTGTAAGCGATGGCACCATCTGAAAGCGTATGCGTATTCTGGTAAATGAGCTTCAAGAGTTCAAATTGCGGTTGGCCCACGGAGCGATCAACGCGCTCGGCGATTTCCGACGGCGACACTCCGAGTTGCGTCAGCTCAGCCGCGACGTGAAGTGCATTGGCAGTTGTGTTCGGCAACGAAAACCCGCCGGTGTCCGTATAGATGCCGGCATACAAAAGCGCCGCCACCACCGGGTCTATGTCGAATTGAAGTGCGCACAAGATTTCATACATCAACTCGCAGGTGCTGGACGCGTCCTCGACGATCCAATCGATATGACCAAAACACGTGTTGGTGAAATGGTGGTCGATGTTGAGGATTCGATGATTGTCGTCCCAGTCGGCTGAGTATGACTTCGGAATGTCGGCTCGCGACGGCTGAGACGTATCGACAGCCGCGATTCGTTCGGTGGCATCTAAATCTGCTTCGGCCGCGCGGCGCACCTTGGCAATATCGAACATGAATCGCAGACGCGCTGGAATCGAGCGCTCGGTTACCCAGATGGATGCACCCCGCTTGGTACTCGCAGACCAAGCCCGAGCCAATGCCAATGCAGCGCCTAGGCAGTCGGCGTCGGGCGAAACGTGCCCAACGCAAACCAGCGATTGGGCACCGCTCAGTGCATCCAACAATGCCGTCGGCGGATGGTGCCGGTATGTTCGTGCGCTCATGAGTCCAGCCAAACCGTCAAAGGACCTGCGATTCGTGGCAGGTCACACAGAAACGCGTGGCGTCTTCCGCATGCAATATTGCCAAGAACTTCAAAATCGGATCAAGCCGTGCCCAGGCTAGCTCCGCTCTTCATTTGTGACCATGTCATTCTTGACGGGATCACTGGACGGGGTGTCCACTTTTTCAGATGACTCTGAAGGCCCTTTAGAATCAGCGGGAGGGGCGGATTCATCTGCAACTGCGCTGCCAGTGTTAGCACTGTCTGCATTGGCACTGTCTGCATTTGCGCGTTCCGCATCGGCGTTGTCCCTTGCGACTCTTTGCTTGGCCTTCTTGGTGCTTTCGCTCTTCTTCTTGGGCTTGATCTGAATCATCTTCTTCGTGGGAGCGATCACCATGGTCATGCGGCGTCCTTCGCTCTTAGGCATGCGCTCAACTTTGACCGACTCACCAAAGTGTTCAATGATTTCCATGAACAGATCGCGGGCCATGTTGGAATGCTGCCGTTCGCGACCTCGAAAGAGCATGGTGAATTGCACCTTGTGCCCTTGGGTCATGAATTTTTCGGCGCGGGCGATCTTGATGTTGCGATCGTTGTCGTCGGTCTTGGGACGCAGCCTCACTTCTTTAAGCGTCGCCTCATGGGTGGCACTTTGCTTTTGGCGTTTCTTCAGCGTGTACTGATGCCGTCCATAGTCCATGATGCGGCACACCGGCGGACGCTCGTGCGGGGCGATCTCGACTAGATCGAGTCCCAGGTCGCGGGCTTCACGCAATGCCACGTAAGTATCCACAACGCCACGCTGTGCGCTGTCTTGATCGATCAGCCGAATCTGCGGCATGCGGATCTCTTCGTTTAGTCTTGGTCTCTTGGCGATGACACTTCCTTTCGTATACCCATGTTAAACGTGATCATTTTCGAGTCAGGCAATAGTTGGGTTGGCTATTGGCTACGCTCGGGCGCGGTCAGCGATTTGTGCCGACTTTTGCCTTTCGTTTGAATTTCAATGAAACACCATTCGACGAAACTGTCGAGCGGATAACTGCCCATCGTTGAGCCGTCGCGGTCGTTGATGTTAACGGTTTCTTCTGCGGCTTCGTTTTCACCCACAACGACGATGTACGGAATCTTCTGCGCTCGCAATCGATGCTTCTTCGGGCCAATCTTGTCGCTGCCCGAATCCAGAATGGCTCGGATGCCTTGCTTGGCCAATTGGTCGTATACCTTTTGGCCATACGCGATGCTCTTCTCGCTGATTGTTGCAACGGCCACTTGAACCGGGGCGAGCCAAAGCGGAAACGCCCCGGCAAAGTGCTCGATCAAAATGCCGACGAAGCGTTCCATGCTACCGAATGGGGCCCGGTGAATCATCACGGGGCGGTGGTCAGTGTTGTCGGTGCCGACGTAGCTGATGTCGAAGCGATTCGGCAGGTTGTAATCGACCTGCACCGTGCCCAACTGCCATTCGCGGCCGATGCAGTCTTTGACCACGAAGTCGATCTTCGGCCCGTAGAACGCGGCTTCACCTTGTTCTTCGGTGGCTTCGATGCCCATCTCTTTAATGACGTCGCGCAGGTCTTGCTCGGCGCGATCCCAAAGCTCGGGATCACCGGTGTACTTGTCGGAATCGGGATCGCGGGTTCCCATGCGGATCCGGTAGTCCTTGAATTCCAAGGTCGACAACACAAGCTGCGTGAGTTCGATCGTGTCGCGTAGTTCGTTCGGCAATTGCTCAGCCGTGCAGAAAATATGGGCGTCGTCCTGCGTGAATCCGCGAACGCGAACCATGCCACCCAACTCGCCGGATTGTTCGTATCGATAAACCGTCCCGAACTCTGCCAACCGCACTGGTAAATCGCGATAGCTGTGTGGGGAGGCTTTGTAAATGTGAATGTGGTGCGGGCAGTTCATCGGCTTGAGCAGATAACCCTCTTCAAACTTGAGGGCCTCTTCAACGACTTCGAGCTGCTTTTCCGGATCGGCGTTGAGATCCAATTCGCCAAGATCATCAAAGACAGCTTGTACGGCGCTACCGAAGTTGCGCACCTTGCTGATTGCTTCGTCGCGCCGCGGTCCGGCGTGTTCTTCCTGGGCGCGGCGAATCAAGTTTCGCAGGCAAAGCAGCATCCGTCCGCGATCCGTTTCGTACAGCGCCGGAAATTGCGAATCCTCGTAGTAAGGATAGTGGCCACTCGTTCGGTACATGTCGAGTCGGCCAATATGGGGCGTAAAGACGGGTTGGTACCCGCGAATGATGAGCTCGGCTTTGATGAAGTTTTCCAACATCATTCGCACAATGGCGCCGTTGGGCTCCCATAGCACGAGACCGCTGCCAGCATCGGGCGAAATGGTGAACAGATCCAATTCCTTGCCCAGCATGCGGTGGTCGCGTTTCTTCGCTTCTTCGAGTTGCTGCTCCCAGACGCGGAGGGACTTCTTCTTGAAAAACGCCGTGCCATACACGCGCTGCAACTGCTGCTCGTTGACGTCACCGCGATAATACGAACCGCTGACCTGACGAACCTTGAACGCGCTGATTCGTTTGGTTGACGGGATATGAGGCCCACGACATAGATCTTCAAAGTCCTTGCCGCGATTCTCGCCGGTCACATAGAAACTCAGCGTGTCGCCTTCCGCGCGCTCGGCATTGTCGACCTTAAAGCGATTGCCTTCCTGCTCAAGCTTGGCCATCGCTTCGGCGCGATCGAGGTCGTAACGGGTGAATTTGCGATCTTCGCTGACGATCCGCTGCATTTCTTCTTCGATTGCTTTGAAATCGTCGGGCGCGATTGGCTTCGGGCAATCGATGTCGTAGTAGAACCCGTCATCGAGCGGTGGCCCGTACGCAAGCTTGGTACCCGGGTACAGTTTGCAGATGGCCTCAGCCATCACATGGGCGGTGCTGTGACGTAGCAGCGAAAGACTGCGTGGATCTTCGTCGGTGGATGTCAAAAGTGAGAGTGTGCAATCGCCAGCAAGTGGGGCGTAAAGGTCAATGACCTGGGCCTCACCATTCGGATCCAAGATGGCAGCGATGGCCGACTTTGCCAAACCCGGTCCGATCGATTCAGCGACCGAGTACGCCGTCGAACCTTCCGGCATCTCAAGTTGCTTTCCATCGGGCAGGGTTACAATAATTGGCTTGCCACTCACGACTTTCGCTCCTGAAGTTTTCTTAATCTTTGGGTGCGAGATTCATCATCCCAATCAACACCCGTCAACATCGCTCGCATCGAATAGACGCTTCCCGCTATACATTGGTGCGCGATTGCTCGATCTTGACGAGAGAGTGGTTTGGGATTGGCAAAATGCGTGGAGTCAACACGCAGAGGTGTGTTTCGGCCTGACGAAGCATCGCGCCATGCACATCCATGCCCACCGCCCAGATCAGATGATCGAATCGCGGAACCAAAGGCTAGCATGTGAATTGCGTCATTAGTCTCTTCGCCATCAAGCACTGCAGTAGGGCAATCCCGCAAAGCAGAGGTATTGCCGTGTAAACGGTCACGGGCGATATCGACCCGTCCGATGTAATCCTCAAAATCCGGACAACCGATTCGCACGATCGTGCCATCGGAGCCCAGCAAACAGTACCTCAAAATATACCACACAGGGCAGTTGGGTCAAAACGAATTGCGGCTGACGTCGCAGATTCACCCGATTTGAATCCCATTTGGCACGGTCTTGGCGGCCAAACGCTGATCCACTGCCCACCGTTCTAATCGGCGGCTGAGGCGTCAACCCTGAGCCAGCATCGCCGATCAGCATGGGTTCGGAATCGCGCGAGCCCAATTCGATTCGCCCTTCAAGCCGTCGCTGTCGTCCCGCCACCAAGCAGAAGGCCGAAAAGCGATAGCAGAAACGCCGATATCGCCGACGCCAACTGGGTCAGGAACGATTGGCTGGTCAGGAATCCGTCAATATCCAGATTGGCGAGGACAGCCACACCATCCGGCGCAAAGTCTGAAATCATGGGTAGAAAATTCATCATCGTCAGCCTCCAACTGGAACAAGATCTCTGAGGATTCTAATCACACCTGCGAACGAGCGATAGCCCACGAATCGGATCGGATTTCAACATGAGGATATCACAGCCGCG
>BQJS01000147.1 GCA_021604825.1 Phycisphaerae bacterium
CATCAAGCAACGAGTGACCAAGCCCTAGTGCAGATTCCGGCGTGCCCCGATTTGCGAACGCACCAATTCAATCAGCGCCTTGCGATCGATCGGCTTGGTCAGGTAATCATCGGTTCCGCACTCGGTGGCCCGCTCGATGTCAGCCGTCTCATTTAATGCCGTGACCATGATGATGATAATATCGCGGGTCTTCGGATTGGTCTTGATCTGCTTGCAGAGTTCAAAGCCGGACATTTTCGGCATCATGATATCGAGAAGGATCAAGTCCGGCTTGTCGGCGCTGATCACATCCAACGCCTGCAATCCATCACACGCCGATGACGTCCGAACGTCTGGCATCTCCTCAAGATAAACTTCAAGGAGTTCCATATTTTGGGCGTTGTCATCAACGATGAGGATGTGGAACTTGTGCCCTTCGGACTGTGGTGCGGTACTCATTCTGCTTTGCCTTTCCAATTGCCGATTGGATTTCTGCAATTGCCCCCATTTCTTGCAATTGCCCCCGGTGATTCACGGCTGCGACTGGCTATGGATATGCCTGAAAATGCGCCTGTCGTCAAGGCAGCGGGCAACGCCAACCGTTGATGATTCCGGGACGGCGACCCATCTGATCAATAACGTCCGCCGACAACCTGCTTGACGAACTCGTCGTTGGTGGAGCATTTCATCAGCGCCCCGGTCAGTTTCTCCATCGCTTCGATCGGATTTCGCTCGGTAAGTGTACGGCGGATCGCTACGGAAGCCTTGAGTGACGCCTCATCGAGAAGCAGTTCTTCCCGCCGTGTGCCCGAAAGAACCAAGTCGATCGCCGGCCAAACCCGTCGGTCGGCCATCTTCCGCGAGAGCATGATCTCCATGTTACCGGTGCCCTTGAACTCGTTAAAAATCACGTCGTCCATGCGGCTTCCGGTTTCGATCAATGACGATGCAATAATCGTCAATGAACCGCCGTCCTCAACCTTACGAGCCGATCCGAAGATCGCCTTGGGTTCGAGCAGTGCACTGATGTCGAGTCCACCGGACATCGTCCGCCCTCGGCCCCTGTTGCCCACGTTAAACGCCCGTCCGAGTCGCGTCAGGGAGTCCAGCAAGATTACGACATTCTCGCCCATCTCTACGTGCCGCTTGGCCTTGGCCGTCATCAGCCTTGCCAATCGAATGTGATTGGCCACATCCTCGTCATTGCTGCTGGCGATTACTTCGCCGTTAACCGTGCGACGCATCTCGGTGACTTCTTCCGGACGCTCGTCGATCAACAAAACCATCATGTAGATGTCAGGGTGATTCGTGGCGATACCGTGGGCCATCTGCTGAAGCAGAACGGTCTTGCCGGTTCGCGGCGGGGCTACAATCAAACCGCGCTGACCAAGCCCGATCGGAGCCATCAGATCAACAACGCGCATCGATGACGGCCCGCCTTCGGTCGAGAATTTCAATTGCTCTTGAGGGTTGATCGCGGTGAGATCTTCAAATGGCTCGACCCCCGCGTAGTCTGCGAGTTCCTTGCCGTTGATGGTCGCAACGCTCTGAAGTTGGAGTTTTGACGTCGGCTGCGAATTGCGATTGTTGTCCCTACCACGCTGATTACGTCCATTGCGACCGTTGCGCTGGTTGCGACCTTTGTTCTGACGCGGTCGCTGATTGTTCTTGGACATCGCCGCTTCACCGATGATCGTTTCACCACCGCGCAATTGCAGATCTGTCCGCATTTTTTCGGAGACGAACGGGTCGGTGCTGAGCATGCGGTAGTTCGATTTGGCTAGTCGAATGAAACCGCCGCCCCGCTCACCGGAGGGTTCAAACGTGCCGGTTACGGTGTTGTCCTTCTTTGATTCAACTTCGGTCATCGCGAATAGCGCCCCATCAATGTGAACGGATACTTTCCGGCCATGTACAATTCCTTGCCATTGAAACGTGACATTACAATCCGGGCTCGGCAGAAGTCAGCCGGCGACAACCACCACTATGCTCAGTCGGATCGAGTGTTTGGGAAGGCCCGCTCATGGATACAAAACAGACATGTTTCAAGTCCAAGGCGACGGCTGCAGCATAGTCAAGCCGACCATCCTTCGCAAGAGGATTCGAGTCAGTCGTCTTGCTCGTCAAATGGATGCCACCGGGTCGCCTCCGGCAGTTCGTACACCAGGATTGAATTGTTGATCCAGGCATCCGGCTCACGGGTGCGAAGGAAGCCACACAACCGGGCGAACGCCAGCGATCGATACTGATTCTTCGACCCACCCGATTCGGAAGGGTCAGTATCATCGTGTGAAATCTCAGCTTGGTAACGACGCTCCAATTCGACGGTCCAATCGTGAAGGCTCTTGCCCTGATAGGTCTGGTAGACCTGCTGCAGGTTCGTGGCACTGATCAGATAGGTGCCCGGTCCGTATGCTTCGACGGGTTCGGATTTGGGCGCGATAGCCCCAGGCAATTGGAGGGCGTCGATTGCAAAATGCTCAACCGCCCTGCTTCCGCCGCTTCCGAAATATGAGAAGTACACCGGCGTCGCAGCGTTCGTCTGTTTGCGGCGATCGATGAACGCTTTGACGGCTGGCAAGTCCTGTCCCCAATCGAGCGAACTATCGACCAATTGCTTGTAGCCCTGCCTCGGCCCGCCGGCGATCACGTTGAAGTACGTCAGGTAATTTGGAAACGTCCAGAGCGAAGCGCAAACGAACATCCCGATCAAACCGACTACCACCGATCGCATCCAGCGGATGCCAGAGTCAACGTACAGCGATGCCGCACCGCACGCGACAAAAAGGATCGGATACAACGGCAGGATGTGGCGATGTCCAATGTTCAAGTGTGTACGGAGTGACGCCGCCCAATAGATCACGAAAAACGACCATAGTGGAGTCGTGCGATAGACCCACGATTTCCAGTCCGTTACCTCCCCTTCTTGACTCGACAGCGAATCGGGATCGGCAGTTCGATTCACCAAGCGCTTTTGCATGAACGGCAATACCGATACCGCCAGCAACAATGCGAATAACGGCAGCGGCGTCTTTAACAAGAAAGCCCACGGGAAAAACCACCGGTGCCCCAGCAGGCTGACGCTTCCATTCATGAACGCCAAACGACCGCGGGCAGTCTGCGCCGACATCACGGCGCTGTAGATGTATGCCTCGGGAAACATCCGATGTTCGCGCAAGAATGCCACGGTCGGTTTGAGATGATCGAGCTTGCGCAACTGCCACTGCCAAACGTCCTGACCTTCGGGGATCGCGTTGGGACAAAAATACCGATCGCGACCGGTTTCCGCGCTGAGCATCGAATCATACCGAAAACCGTATGCGGCCCAGATACTGGTCCAGACCATGGCGATCCAAACCACAAGCACGATCCCGAAGCACCCAGCCCGCTTTCCAATGCCACCGAATTCTCTTCGAATCTTTCCGATACGGACGTCAAGCGGTCGTCGGGACTTCAATCGCGCCACCAACATCACGATACCAACCGGAATGATCAAGACGGCTGACATCTTCGCCAAGAACAACCCAGCCAGACTCAACCCACTCGCCAGGACGCTAGTTACCGTCACCCGATGCAGCATCCACCAAATCGTCAGCAGGCAGGCTGCAAAGAAAAGCGCCGCGACGCAGTCGGTTGTCACCAGTCGGCTGTGAGCGAGCATCGTTGGGCTGAATGCGTATAGCCCCAACGAAATCAACCCGCCCGTTCGGCCAAACAGCTTTGAAGATGCGACATAAACGAGTAGGCCCAGCGCGACGCTGAGGAAGGCAATCATCGCCCTGCCCCGCCACAACAGGCTGTCGATGATCGTCGCGTTTCCGCTCTTGGAGTAATAGAAGAATGCCCGGCCAATTTGCCAGACATCGGAGGTGTGCCAAGTCTCGTGCTCTCGCCAGGATTGCGGGAACTTCACGTCGGCGCCGAGACCCGGTAGCGCCGCCCACACATGGGCCAGCGGCGGATGCGGCGGTTCGAGGCGATAGTCACCCGTTATGAAGTAACTGTACCCGCGTGTGAGGTGGGCGATCTCGTCGTACGTGTTGGATTTGTTCAGGACGCTGGTGACAGCCAAGACGTAATGGACGATGCAAAGCGTACCAACCACGGCAATCGTCCACCGGGTCGAATGCTTCGCCGGACCAGTCCTGTTTGATTTGCTCTCTTTCTTTTGGCGGTGCGGTTTCTTGGCCATGGCTTATTCGCAAACGCTGGTCATCCGATTTGCACAGGTTACAGCGTTTATTCGTCGGCGGAATCGCCCTTTTCAGTCGCCGGCGCAGTGGGTGATCGCCAGACTTGGTAGCGTCCCGATGAACCGATGTCGGTCCAACCCTTTTGACTCAACACCTGGGCCACCTGCCCGCGAACGCGCCGCCTCGATTGTGCGGACACCGGCCTGTCGATGACCACATGATCGATCGGATATAGCTCGCACAACCGATCAAACGCCGCGACGTTTAGACTACCCTTGCGTATCGAATTGAACACGCCAAGTGCGACGCTGCGGAAGTCCTTCGCATCGACCCTGCGCATGAACTTATCGCGAGAGAACACGAGTTGAACATTCGGCATGAGTTGCGGCAGCTCGTGATGGACCATGAACGGTCCGAACACATACGGACTGGCTTCGACACCGCCCAGCACGTCAACCAACCCGTGCATGTCGTCGGAAAATTTCGTGAGGTTCTTTGGTGCGTCACCAACTTGAAGGGCCATGCTCGACGACTTGACCAGCATTCCGCCGACGCCTGCAAGCGTCACAATCGAAGCCACCAGCGACACCAGCGCCGTTAAGTTTTCGCGACGTCCGCAAACCAACACGCAAACGCACCAATAGACCATCGTCGCCAGAACCGCGCCGCTCACCAATTGGGGCAGCATCCAACGTCCACGCCAGAAAATCGACATGGGCAGCGCTTGATTCAACAGTCGGCCCAGCGGTTCAAAGTTGCACGAAAGCAGTACCGCCGCCCCCAGCCACCCGACGTAAAACACTTCGCGGCGACGGAATCCAAAACCCAGTAGAAGCGGTACCGACAAAGCGCCGCATGTATAAAGCGTGTTCAAACCGAACGACCAAAATGGATCATGCCGAGCGATCGGTTTTCCTTCGCACTCGTAGACCACGAGCTTGGTATCGTCCCGTCGAATTCGATATACCGGACGCTTGCCGTACAGGATTGCCCACACGCCATCGGATTCGGGCTCGAGGATGACGTTGCTCGGTAGACCTACACCGTTGGCACGGAGCGCACCGCGAAGTTCATCTGACACATCACTCTGTTGGAGATGCTCCTCCATGTCGGCGGACATGGTGAAGCGTTCTACGTCGATCCGAACGACATCGCGCGATTGAATTCGTGTGCCCTTCTTGCGCCCGCTCGACAGTTTCGGTCCGTCTTTGGGCTTCTGGGATACTTTATGAAACACACCGGCCATTCCGCATGACAGGGCGAGCATTACCAGCAAATACACGACGGCTTTTCGATCAAACAGAAGTGAACCAACGATCAGCGCCGTGGACCAGACCATCGCGTTGATCGTCCCAAAGGGGTGGGTCGTATGGGCGACGATCCCCGCGCAAATCGCAAAACCCAGGTGCTTTCTTCCAGGGCGCGTGACCAGCAACAGCATTGATGCCAATTGGAGCGGCTGCACCCAGATCAAATGAATAGCCTTGGTCTGCATCGCTCGAAATGCGATCATCTCGACTTCGCAGCGGGCGTAGTCCCAAGTCTTGAAGATCAGCAGCAGCGCGACAAGCAGACCGAGCGGAACAAGCCATCGATCGTTGCGAAAGATCACCGAGAGGACCGCAGCCAGGCAACTCGCGCCGATCAAAATCATCAACGGCGGCATGACGCTGTGATGCAAACCCGGCGGCGTGACACCTGTGAACCGCGCGATCATTGCAACCAGCGGCGCGGTCATCGGCGACATCCCAGCCCGACTCATCGGAACCTTGCCACCGGTGGATGGTTCGTATCGCCCCATCTCCGCGCCATACAAATAGTCGGTTGCTTCACAAACATACGCGACGTCGTCCACGTTCCAAAGCAACGTTGTGGATTTCTTAGATGGCACCGGCACCGATTCGGAATAGACAACGCGCATGATGTGAACAGTCATGCCAAACGCTGCAACCCAAACCAGCAACGCCAACCAATTCGCGTTCAACCCAGCCGCTGACGTTGGGGCCGACTTGGTTTTCTTGTGCGACTTTGAACCTTTCGAGTCCTTGCGATCTTCCTTGGAATCTGCGACTGTTGATTCTGCCGCGTCGTCCTTGCGATTTCGCAGCCCAGCCACGAGCAAGGTGATGCCGCCAATGACTGATCCCACCGCCCCCACCGCAGCGCCGTACCACCAGTCGGGTCGGCCATTGGGATCGTATCTCGTTGAATCTTTGAATTCGTCGGACGGCGGCGACGCCATCACCACGCCGACAAAGACCGCGCCGACACATAGCAGCACAATGGCCGCCGCAATTTTCGAAGTGTTCAAACCAAGTTCAAACGTTGGCCAAGGTGGTGATTCGTTCGATTCGTCGGGCGATTTGTGTGCCAGAAAATGCGCCAGCCCCGCGACCAATCCCAGATAAACCAACCCGTACACCCAGAGGTAGGTCGTTAAGGTCCAGTGAAGCATGCAACCCGTCCAGCCCAAAACGGCAGCGGGCACCATTGCGAGCAATGTCGCGACGCCAAATCGCGACGCCAGATTTGAAAACGGATGCGGCGCGGGAAAGAACAAGTTGACGGCCAGTAACCCGGGTACCAACAGAACGATCCAAACGATCGCGACCCAAACCAACTCAACCCGAACACCCGCAGTGCAGATAGCCAACGGAGCCAACAGCGGCAGCAGCGCGCGGATCCATTCGACCGGCGTCCGTTTTGAGGCATCCGGTGACAATCCGAGTATGTTTGCGACCATCCGATGCATGGCGTTACATTCCGTTGCGATTCGCGGTGGTTTGTCGGACAGTGTAGGGATCAGCCGCAAGCATACAAGTTTGCTCTCGATCCAATCGACCGAAACCGACAATTGAATTGGACGTGTCGGGTACGTCTCGCTACCTTGTCTGTCTCTACTGGCGATAGGCCCAACGCATCATTCAATCATGGCAAAAAATACCCGCAAATCCAAACCGCGCGACCGAAGCAAATCGGCGAAGACGAGCGATTCACAAGATCACATCCCCAACCTGTCGCGCTGGGACAAGACCGCCAGCGCCCCGATGTGGATGCACTTCGGCATACCAGTCCTGATCGTCCTCTGCACCTTCATCACATTCTTGCCTGCCTTAAGCGCAGGGTTTACCAACTGGGACGATGACAAAGTCATAACAGAGAACCCGCACGTCCGCGGGCTGACATCTAAACACGTCGTTTGGATGTTCTCAGAATACAAGATGGGCCATTACCATCCGTTGACCTGGGTGTCGTACGGCATCGACTACGCCATCAGCCAATCCCGTTATGACAATCTGGATCCTGAAACACAGAATAGATACGTCAATGGGTTTGATCCAAAGATCGTCCACCTGACCAATCTGATCTACCACGTGCTGGCGGTCGTGGCGTTCTACTTTCTTGCGCGTTTGATTTTGCGGATTTCCATTCACGATCCGCCTCAAGGCGTCGACATCTTCACACCGTTGGCGGCGGGTTTTGCGGCGCTGTTTTTTGGATGCCATCCGCTGCGCGCCGAAAATGCTGTTTGGGTGACGGAGCGGCGCGACGTGTTGTCGGCGATGTTTTTGATTCCGTGTTTGTATGTCTACTTGCGATTCGTTTTGGTGCAGCATTGGAACGGCCGCAAGGTCGCCTTGTACATCGCATCGATCGTACTGCTAACGCTGTCGCTGTATTCAAAAGCATGGGGCATCACCCTGCCAGCCGTCATGCTTGTGATGGACGTGTATCCCTTGCGACGGGTCGGCGGGAAAGTCGGTTGGTCGGTTAAGCGCCTCGCCAACGTTGTCATCGAGAAAGTCCCGTTCTTCGTGGTCGCGTTAATCTTCGCGAAACTCGCAAAAGCCGCCCAAGCCAATCAAATCGGAACAATGAAAACACTTGCGGAATGGGGCGTTGATGATCGCATCGCCCAGTTCTTCTATGGACTGTTCTGGTACTCGTACAAAACACTGGTCCCGATTAACCTTGCCGCGCTGATTCCGTTGCCAGCGATTAACAATCCACTCGCCATGCACTATGTCGCTGCCGCGCTGGCCGTCATTGTCGCCGCCGTCGCGTTGGTGCGTTATCGAAAGCGCGTTCCCGGCTTGGTAACGATGGCCGTTTGCTACGTCGGTGTTCTCAGCCCCATTCTCGGCATCGCACAAAGCGGCCCGCAACTTGTCGCCGACAAGTACGCGTACCTCGGTTGCATCCCCTGGGCGATCGCGTTTGGATATGGTTGGATGTGGCTGGCCAGCAGGGCAAAGACGGAAAGCGCTAAGAGAATCAATATCGCGATTCCCAGCGCCATCGCGGCGTTTGTGGTGGGAGCGTTCGCCACGCTGGCCTGGAAGCAGAGTACGCACTGGGAGAACTCGTATACGCTCTGGGTCCATTCGGTGGCTGTCGAACCGGAATGTGCCATTGCCCGCATGAACCTCGGGCTCTTAGAAAGGCAACGCGGCAACGTCGACACTGCCATTGAGCACTACGCAGTGACCCGTCGACTTGATCCGAAGAACGCATCGGTGTTGAGCAATCTGGCACTGGCACTGCGACAGAAGCTCCCGAAGAATCCCAAGCCCTCAGACTTTGACGAACTAATCAAGTTGCAGCAGCAAGCCATCAAACTTCAACCGCACATGCCGGACCTCTACTACGCCATGGGCAACACGCTCGTTGACGCCGGTCGATACGACGAAGCGCTTGCCACCCTGCGCAAATGCGTGCAGGTCCGAAGGGACGCCGGCCAGATCACCCACCCAAAATACCACCGCGCATTGGGCACGCTCTACATGCGCTTGAAACAATGGGACAATGCGGCGATGGAGTACGAAACCGCACTCAAGCTTGAGACCAATTTGGATCCCAAAGGCTTGGGCGTTATTAATGCGTTGGATCGGTTGGGTCGAATTTGCGAGGCACAAGGCAGGCGCAAAGAAGCAGCCGCCTTTTTCAGACGGCTGCTTGAGATTGATCCTGATAATGGAACAGCGATCAAATGGCTGCAAAGTCGCGGAGAGTCAACTGACTGAGCGACAAGATTACAAAGCGGCTTTGACAGCGTCCGTTACTGCATCGTAGTTCGGCTCTTCTACAACTTCATTAACGTACTGGGCATGGACGACTTTGCCGTCTTTGCCGACGACGAATACCGCACGACACAGCAGTCCGATTTCTTTAATCTTCACACCATAACCTTCGCCAAATCCGAGGTACTTGAAATCGCTGCCGGTCTTGACGGCTTCGATGCCTTCGGCGCCGCAGAAACGCTTGGCCGCCATCGGCAAGTCGAGGCTCACCGTGAGAATACCGACATCACCCGAAAGATCTGCGGCTTTCTCGTTGAACTTCTTGGTCTGCACGGCGCAAACCGGCGTGTCGAGACTCGGCACCACCGACAACACCAACACCTTGCCGGCATAGTCTGCATTGGTGATGTCAGCCATGTCCTGACCGGTCACCTTGAATGCGGGGGCTGCGTCGCCAACTTTGACTTCGTCTCCAACCAACGTCATTGGACCGCCTTTGAATGTGATTACACCTGCTCGCTCTGCCATTGTTGGAGACCTCCAATATCTCTTTAATTCTTGGTTCTTAGGGCGAAGGCGACGTGCCTTCATTTGGGGCGCGGATCATCGCGAATCGACAACATTTCGTCAAGGTGCCCCGCGCTCAATCGCCAACGCCCTTTTCAATACTGCCGAGCGCGATTCCGCCGCAAGCACCCCGGCGCGTGCCTCCCACGGTTTCGGTGGGCGCCCGCACGCGGTGGCCCTGATAAGGCGGCATGGAATTTTCATGGGGCTGTTGCTTTGCAAACTTCGGGAGACGGTTCAATTCGTGACCGATAAACAGGATGGAAATTTGAATGAAGGACGCCCGTGCATTCGGCTGGCGTATATACGAAGTTTGATTCGATTACCCAGCCCACAGGCCCTCAATCATTTGACACTCAACCGCCGTAAACCAACTCGGGTCAGGTTGTGCGGTCGCGTTTGAAAAAGGAGTTTGACCATGTTGAATCGTGCTTATCGCGGTACCGTTTGGATGTCCGCTTTGGGCGTTACGCTGGCGATCGTCGGATGCGAAAAACGTGACGATCGACTAAACGCGCCACCGCAAGGTGACTCCGACGAGCCCACCCTGATGCACAAGAATTTTATCTATATGAATGACAATGCCATGTTGCATGATTCAGCAGTGGCAGACATTCACTTTGAACCGCACACCGCAGAGCTCAGCGGACTCGGCATTCGCACGTTGATGCGCATGGGCGAACTGCTCAGCATCTCGGGCGGAACGATTCGATACGAGACGGGTTCGACGGATGAATTCCTGATCACCGGACGCCTCAACGCCGTCAGAGAATTCTTAGGGGCTGCTGGTTTCGACACCGCCAACATTCGCGTGGAATCCGGCATGGCACGCAGCACCGGAATGGCCGCCTCCGACGCCATCGCGATCAAGCAAGCGGCACCAGCGAGTGCCGCCGCTCAGGTTGGCACCGCGGATGGCGAACAACAGGCTCCACCTCCGGGACCGTAAACAAAAATCTGATCACGTGTTGTGTCAACCACAAACGCATCGGTGATTTCCACCGACCAATGGGAACGCGACAGAACTGCTACTTGGTGAAACTGGGGTAGGTACCGTGAAACAAAAAGTCAGCATTTATTCAATCATGGCCATAGGTGTGTTTTGGCTAACGAGTTGTTCCGAAAAGACGGAATTCGTATCCAGCCAATCACAGAGCAACTGGAAGACGGCTGATCCGGCTGCGCTCGCGGCGGCCAAACCGGAAGTCACGCCCGACATCATGCCACAAACGCACTACGCGGCTGGCAGGTTGTTTGAGAAACAAGGCGCGGCGTTTCGGGCGGCGAAGCAGTACAAGAAAGCCCTGCTGCGTGATCCAGAACACGTCCCGTCACTCAGTCGATTGGGCATGATCTACGCCAAGCAAGGCCACTACCCACAAGCCGAGCAGTACTTACAGAAAGCGGTGGAATTGTGGCCCAACTCACCGCAAACCCGCAACAACCTCGGTTTCTGCTACGTCATGCAGGAGCGTTGGTACGACGCGGAAGCCGAATTCCGCAACACGCTGAAGCTTGATCCATCCTTCGTTCGGGCACGCGTTAATCTCGCGATGTCGCTCTCCAAACTGAATAGGTTTGACGAAGCCCTGGGGGAGTTCAAACTGGCGGTCCCCGAACCCGAGGCGTATTACAACCTCGGGCTGCTGTACCGTAGCGCCCAGCGCTACGAGGAGGCCGCCAGCGCCTTTGCGACTGCACTGAAGCGCAACCCCAAGATGACTCTCGCCAAGCAGCAGCTCGATCGCATGAAACTGCAGATGGAGCGGACGCGTGAGTATCAATTCGACACGCCTGCGCCACAGTCAACCGACTACGCGGCATCGAATCAACCGCAGCGTAATCAGCCGCAGCAGACTCCGGCGTCAAACGTGCGGGCGAATCAGTCATTTGCCATGCAGTCAGTCGAGCCGCAATCAACCAATCAAGCCAGTTCGCAACCCGTCGCATCGTCAGCGAAGAATGCTCAGACGGCTTCATGGTCGAACGCATCCACGACTCCTCCGGCGAATACTCAGCCAGTCGAATCGGCCCAAAACTCGAACGCCCAGTACTCGAATGAACAGTATTCGAGTTCACAGTATGCAATTGAGCCAGTGGCCAGCACGCCGTCAGTCCTGCCCATGGAGCCCGTCGAATACTCAGCGTCACAGTCGTACTCAGAGTCACAGTCGGATTCCCAGCATCAGGATACGCCCGCATTCGTGCAAGATAATGCGTCAAGCGATGAAAACCTGACGGCATCGAATTCGACCCAGCAGCAAACTCAACCCGAGCAGGAATCAACAATCGATCCAGCCGTTGAGACTTATGAAACCTATCCCGTCGTCAGTGCGGTAGAACCCGCTGGCGACGAGGCCCAAGATTCGTCAGACTCGACCAACGTCGAGATGGCATCGACCGAACCGGTCGAATCAAACGAGCCGGCACAGTCAGAGG
>BQJS01000148.1 GCA_021604825.1 Phycisphaerae bacterium
CACGCAATGGACCCGCCGCCCAGACAGATCCCGCGGAATATCGAAAACATCGCGAAGCATCCAACCGAAATCAGAAGCGCCTGCGGACCAAGCCAATCGATATGCCCGATCGCAAGCGTCCCGCACATGCCAAAGAATATCGCCAGCAACCACCCAAACATTTGGATGGTGCGATAACGGAGCACGCCTGATCGGTCAAAATACCGTGCGCTGGCGTGCATGGTGGCCAGCATCAGCACCATCGGCAGCAATTCGAGCAGTACAGTGTTGAGCCAATACTCACTCTTCATGCCGACCAACACCTGCTTCGTCAGTATCACGACGATTACCGCCCGAACCAATAGATTCGTGATCCCTGCAAACATCTGGGCGATGCAATAACTTCGAAATCGCGCGTCTTGTTTGAGCACGTGGATCGCGCTCGTGACAACGTGGGTCGACGAAAAGATACGCTGCGTACTGGCATGCCCGGTCAGCGCACCATCTTCGCGTTCGCCTTCGTGCAGGCGACGAAGCGCACCGACTTCTCCACGAACCCGCATCCGCTGCAAACACCACACACCGATCACACCAACAATCGCAGCCGCAGGATAGATCCATCGATAACTGTGCGGGTCGAGGTCAAAACATTTGGCGATCAAAGCTACGGAACCCAAACGAGTGACGGCGCGGGCCACCTGCAAGCGCGCTGCGATCTGACCTCTGACAAGGGGCGGATAGTTTGACTTCCAAAGCGCCGAGCGCACCGTGACCGCGCCGGTTTGAAAGAACTGTGCGGCGGCCATCTGTAAGACGAATAGCCACCCACCCAAGGCTATGTCGGGCGTCATCGCGACGCTAGCCAACATCAGCGCCGTGCCTGTCGTACAAAACGTGAAGATCCGCAGCTTGCGCCGCCCCACGCAGTACGCACCCCACATGAGGCTGAAGATGTGCATGGCCATCGGGGTCGCCGACGCCACACTGATCAGAAATTCGCTGCCGTTGAAGGTCTTGGCCACAACGATCGAAGCAAAGTTGCCCTCGATCAGCCCGACAACCACGCCCCATGCGAGAATGTGATGGAATTCATGGAAGAAATTGTAGCGCGAGAGAAACGGAATCCGCTTCAAGCCATAAATGTCCACTCGAACAACGCCCTCCACCCGAACCTAGCAACCCGTCTGGACACGACACACGCGAATGATAGTTCCTAAACGCGAACCGGACCACGCCCCTAAATCGAGGCATGGCCCGGTCCGAACTGACTCCCAACGATTGATGATTCACGCTCAAAGAGCGACCGGCTTTATGGAATAACTTCAAAGCCAAGGCATGGATTCGACAGACCGCCCGGGCCCGCAAGAATCGTCGCAGGCTGGCTGTCATCAGCCGGATTATCCGTCAAACGAGTCTGTTCAGTTCCATCGTCGTTCATCGCATAGATTTCCCGATTGCCGTCACGGTCCGTGGTGAAGATGATCATCGATCCGTCGGAAGCGAATACGGGCTCCAAGTCGCTGCCCGGATCGAATGTCAACCGCGTCTGATTGGAACCATCACTGTCCATGACATAGATCTCGTCGTCGCCATCACGCTGCGAAACAAAGGTGATCCTGTTACTCGAAGGACTGAAACTTGGCATACTTTCCGTTCCGCCTTCAAACGTCAGTCGCTCCTTGTTACCACCATCGTTGTCCATGATCCAGATGTCGCCGCTATCGATGTAGGCGATCTTGCATCCCGACGGACTGAATGCCGGATACCCTTCTAACGCACCTGCACCCAGAGTGAGATTCACCTGGTTTGCACCATTGTCATCCATCACCATGACGTCAGCCCAATCGTCTCGACTTGAACCAAACGTGATTTGATTATTCTGGCCACTAAAGGATGGAAACAAGTCTCCCAAAGGTTCCGTCGTCAGATTTTGCACGTTCGATCCATCCGCATTCATGAGCATGATCTCGTAGTTGCCGTCACGATCCGAATGGAAGGCGATCCTCTCGCCATCAGGACTCCATGCCGGGTGTCCGTCGACTGCAACATTCGTTGTTAGACGGGTCTGTCGTAGACCGTCGATGGTCATGACGTAGACTTCTTCATTGCCATCGCGGTCAGAGGTAAACGCAATCTCGAGTGGTTCGCATGCATCACCTTCGCCGTCGTCATCGAAATCAGCTTGGTCTGAATTGTCGGTGTCCGGGCAATTGTCGCACGCATTTCCGATCGAATCTCCATCGGCATCTGCTTGATCATCGTTGGCGTCATCGGGGCAGTTGTCGCACGCATCACCGACACCATCACCGTCGGCGTCGGCTTGGTCTTCGTTATCGAGGTCCGGACAATTGTCCTCGTCGTCAACAACACCATCGCCGTCAGCGTCGGGTTCTTCGTCCTGCTCACCGTTTGTCGAGACTGGCTGATCTCCCTCGCCCGGATCTTCACCCGGTTCACCACCACCGTCGCCGGGCTGTTCTGGATCGCCGCCACCCCCGGCGCCATCTCCATCGCCTCCGCCATCGCCGTCACCGTCTCCGTCTCCGTCACCAGGAGGTTGATCTTGTGGCTGCGGTTCGCCACCGTCACCATCCTGCTGCCCATCACCTCCGGCACCATCCGGCGGTGATTGCGTCCCACACCCTGTCAGTGTCGGCGCGGCAACGCAAAACGACATCCCCATCATCAACAGCAAAATACTCTTCATGCGTAACATTGAATTCCTCGTTTTCTAGGTACTTCAACCCACTAAACTGATAAGGCCCCCCAAGGCCCTCATTCAAAACCCCATTGGCTTTGCATACGTTTCGTTGTGTTTGACCCGGCGAGCGAGCCCGCCAAGCCCAGCTGGAATTTCCAAAATCTCAATCTTGTCCGGCGATCGCACCCCACTGTGGATAAGCTGTGAATCTGAACTCGATTGCCCGCGTTGGTGGACACATGATCGCTCCAAACGCACCCATGCGACCACATTTCACAGGGCGGGAATTCACCCCTTGTTCACACCTGCTTTGTGGAAAATCACAGATCGAGTTCATTTTTCTCACAACCCATCGCTCCAAAAGCCACACTTTCCTTGCCCATGGCCGGGGTGTATGATCCGCCCATGAGCCCTACATCCCTGACGCGTAAACTACCGCCAGATTCCGCCACCAATCTCTCTGAATGTTTGGTCATGCTGGCTGAGGCCGGTGGGACTGAGGTCGATCACGATGCGGTATTGACGGCATTGGGTGTTGGATTTGGGTTTTTCTTCACCCAGCCACCCGACGAAGATTTTCCGGTGCTGGCTGAGTGTCACGATTTTGCGTTGCCAGAAGCTGCCGCCTTGTTCGGCATACGACTGCGAGCGATGCATCCCCCACGGGCGAGATATGGCTTGGCAGATTCCGCAGAGTTCGCCGATCACTTTGACGACAGTTATGTCCCCCTCATCCAACGGGCACTCGAGAACGGACAACGCGTGCTAACATTTCGAGGTTGGTCGGCGGATGTGTCAGCCACCTGGGGAATTGTTGATCGTTACGAACGCGATACGCACGCGCTCTGGGGAACGGTGCCGAATCTTCCCGAGCCGGTGCAATTGAATCAGCCCGCGCTTCAATGTTACGTGGTGGAAGAAATTCAATCGGCAAAGCCAAGTGCGCTTGACGTCTTGGCCCATGGCGCAAGAACAAGCTTTGTGTTGCGTGAGCGCGGGTCGCAAGTGTTCCCAGGATTATTGAAAACTCAGGCCGCGTTTGATCAACTGGTTCAGGAAACCAAAGACCTGCAGGAAGCGTTCCCGCCCCTCAAGACCATAACATTGATTAAGCATATGGAGCAACGAAGCAGATCACTCCGACGTTTCTTGATGAAGCACGACTCAGAATCCGAGCTCGAAAACACATTACCGGGGTTGGAGGACATCCTCAAGAAGAACATACTTGCATTCGGACGTTTCTTGAAAGACGCAGACATAGCTTTGTTACCAGTGACGCTCGACGACCTGCTCAGAATCGACAAGGACACGAAGCGTCTCCTAGCGTCGTTTGTATCCCAATGATTTCAAAATCAGTTCTTATCGACACCCAACGGAGTTATGCACCCAAACGATTTGAATGGTGTACAATAGTATCATGAGAATGCGTAACTCGATTCTGTTTGGTTGCATAGGTGCGTGGCTTGTCGTACCGACACTATTCGCACAATCGGAACCCACACCAATAAAACCCGTCTATCCGGAGACGCCGCCCCGTCCGCGACGGTCGCCACCTCCCGTCCTGCCACCCATGCAGCCGGACCCTTATGCCGACCCGAAACTGCTCGACGGATTTTGGCCAACCGATCACATGATCGATCTCTTCGTGAAGCGGTCGGTCGAACAAGCAACCGAAGCATACAACCTCCGCCCCGAGCAAGCCGCCAAGATTCAAGGGAGCATGACCAAGCGCTGGACGAATTTCATGCACGAGAACCGCGCCGACATTCAGCCGCTGATGAACGAATACGCGGAGGCCAACCTCGCGGACAAACCTCCAACGCCTGAAACCGTTTCTGATTGGGCGGCGCGGGCGACGCCAGTGTACCGGTTGGTACTTGGAAACTTGCTTGAGGGTGAATTTGAATTTCGATCGGCGCTCGATCCCGAACAGCAAGCGCTTTTCGATGAGCATCGCGTCGAACGGCGACAGTCACTTGAACGATTTCAAAGTCGCTTGCGCCGTTGGAGCGTAGGGAATTTTGAGGAGAAGGAATGGTGGAATCCTTCCGGGCAGGCCATGCCCGAAGGCCTCGACCCCACCGGCAGATGGTTCGCACAAATCAAATCGAACGACGAAAAAAGCGATCGGTTTAAGCGGGCTGCGATCGAGCAGTTCCCCCAACGCGTCAAGAGTGAGTTCGCCGTGTGGGAACAATACGTCCGCAACTACTGCGATCATTTCGAACTCGATCAAAGTCAGCGGAATGCGGCAATGTCGATGCTGCGCGAAATGCTCAACCGGGCGTTCGATCATGTTTACAAACGACGCGACCTGATCGCCAAACTCGAAGCCAAGATCGCCAACCCGGAAACTGTTGATCCGGACTTGATCGAGAAGGACATGATTGAACTATACGGCCCCCTCGATGCAATGTTCCGCGAGCTATCCGCCCGCGTCGAGCGCCTGCCCACCAAGAATCAACGATCGCGGGTGACCGTCGGCAAAAAAGCATATGCCACTCCGACGGAGTCCGAATCGACGGAGTCTAAGGACTAGGGTAATCCCAC
The DNA here is from genome assembly GCA_021604825.1 of Phycisphaerae bacterium. The sequence continues at coordinate 5,231 of BQJS01000148.1, forward strand.
GCGAAGTCTTGCAGGGTGGGTGCCGCCCTCGTTCTTATCTCCCCGTCATTCCCACTGATCAGCACTTCCCGCCCATTTCGTCATTCCCGCGCAAGCGGGAATCCAGGCCTCGCACGTTTCCTTTCCCCAGTTCTGGACTCCCGCGTGCGCGGGAGTGACGGGCCTGAGTAGGTTCTCCGTCAGTCCACAGGTTGCGTATGTCCGGCAATATGGAAGATCATTGGTCATCGGCTACAATGGTGTCATGGTCAGCCCAACGGACAAACAAACCGACAAGCCGAAGGTCCTCGTTGCAATGAGCGGCGGAGTCGATTCGAGCGTCACCGCATGCCTGCTTCGCGAACAAGGGTATGAGGTGATGGGCTTGTTCATGCGCGTCGGCGCAGAGATGCCGGAAGAGCAGACCTGTTCGACCGACGCTGAAAACCCGAAACGTACGCATCAGGGATGCTGCAGCGCGTCCGACGCAGCCGACGCCCGGTTTGTGGCTGGCATGCTCGACATTCCGTTTTATGTGCTCAATTTCAAACCCGACTTCGAACGATTGATCGACTACTTCGCCGACGAATACGCAGCCGGCCGAACCCCGAACCCGTGCGTCCAATGCAACACGTGGCTGAAGTTCGGCAAGCTCGTCGAGTACGCCGATATGCTGGGGTGCCAATACGTCGCCACCGGGCATTACGCCCGCCTCGACCGAGAGAATGGCCAATCGCGATTGCGACGCGGCGTCGATCATCGCAAAGATCAGTCGTACTTTCTGTTCGGCGTTCGTTCGGAGATGTTGGATCGGGCGATGTTTCCGATCGGGCATTTGCAAAAGAGCGAGGTGCGCGAGGCGGCTGAACGGTTTGGACTCCCCGTCCACAACAAGCCCGACTCGGTTGAAATCTGCTTCGTACCCGATCGCGACTATGCCCGCGTAGTGCGCGAGCGCCGGCCCGACGCTTTCAAACCGGGCAACATTGAGGACACCGAGGGTAACGTGTTGGGCGACCACGATGGCGTGGCCAACTTCACGATCGGTCAACGCCGCGGATTGGGCGTCGCAGCCGGCAAACCCGTATACGTCACCAGTTTGGATGTCCTGAACAATACCGTCGTATTGGGCGAGCGTGACGCGCTCATGCATCGCAGCTTGCAGGCGAGCGGTGCCAACTTCGTTTCCGGAACGCCAACCGAACCCATCCGCTGCGAAGGGCAAATCCGGTATCAACACCAAGCTGCTCCCTGCACCGCCACCGCGTCGCCCGACGGTGCTCTGCACGTGGAATTCGACGAGCCGCAATCGGCCATCACACCAGGCCAAGCGCTGGTGCTTTACCACGGCGAAGAAGTCATCGGCGGCGGCTGGATCGATCGCGTGCTCTGATTCCGATTCAACCCGGTGAGTAGGGTCCGCTGTGCGGACCTTCGTGCGCCTGCAATCCCAGGGATTCGATTTTTAAAAGGTCCGCACAGCGGACCCTACGCGCTTCCAAAATCCCAATTCTCAAACCACGTCATATGAATCCGAATGCCTACCAATTTCGTAGTTTGGGGCGCATGGACTGACTGGGGAATCTAAGTGAACAATGGAAAGCTGAGCGTCGGTCAAGGTTCGGCCGGAACAGGCGTCTGTACATGTATTGCCGCTTCAAATCATCGCTTCAAGTCTCATTCCAATACCAGCCGATAACAGGTTTGAACCTCAAACCAAGAGTATCCAATGCAAAAAACCCGAGTACCAAGAAACCCACGATCCAAGTCTCTGGACATGCAAACAAATCGGAAGCCCGCGCCTGCGTCATCGTCACCCCAAAGCGCCGATCAGCCGCATGCAACCTCTTCCTCGCACTCGCCAGAGTCTTCGCATCTTAACGACACCGAACTGCGCCTTCAGGAACAGTTTGACTATCTTGAATCGCAGTTTGAAAGACTCAAGGATCAGACGCGGCAGGCCCAGCGACTCGCCACCTTGGGGACGGCGGCGACCGTGCTGGCCCATGAGTTCAACAATCTTATGTCACCGGTGGTTGGGTATGCCCAATACGCCATCGATGCGAACGATCCGGAATTGATGGCCAAGGCACTGAGGATCACACTCAAACAAACGGCGATCATGACGTCGATGTCCGATCGGATTCTCGGATTGGCGGCCAACGAGGTCAGCGCCGTGCAGTGCGTCAACGCCAAAGAGGCGATCGAAGACGCCCGCGAGTGCCTGATCCGCGATTTGTCGAAGGATAACATCGAATTCATCACCGAAATCGACGAGTCGATCACCTTCCAAGCCGACCCGAAGCAGATGCAGCAGGTGTTCTTCAATCTGCTGACAAACGCGCGGCAGGCGATAAAACATCGGCATGGCCGCATCACGGTGGCGGCTGAGCGAACCGACGATGAAACGGTATCGATCAGTTTCCGCGACAACGGTTCGGGCATCCCCAGTGATTCGCTGGACGCGATATTTGGTGAATTCTACAGCACCAAGAAAAAAGACCGACCCGGCAAGAGCGGGATCGGTCTGGGGTTGTCGTTGTGTCGCGATATTGTCGAGGAACATCGAGGGACGATTCAAGTCGCCAGCGAAGTTGGAAAGGGAACGATCTTCACCATCAAGTTGCCGGCCGGCGATTAGATCTACAACCAAGCGTTCTTTGAGAGCCGACCGCAAACTGAGCGAGGCCCCATTTAATCCTTGTCAAACTTCGATTTTGAAGCCAGGAGTACTTTGGTTTTTGGGTGTATCTTGCGCCATTCTCCAAGAGGCATCGGTGCGGGTTCTGCAAGAAATGAAATCGTCTCACCCTTTCGCTTGCCGCTAACCGCTGTCCATTTCTCGTCGTCGAGCGGGTACCACAAACTTTCGGTCTGGTGATCGAAGATGAGAAATACGTCTTTGTAGACGAACCCACTGACACCAAAAGTATCCAACTTTCCATCTGACTCACGTCCGTGAACCACGGACAGTTTGGCCAACGGTCACCACCCTACCGTCACCGGCTTGCCGCCGATCGTATCGTTGACCAGCTCGTGCCGATCGAGCAGCGAAATCGGATACGCCCGCACATCGTCACCTTCGACCCAGCCGATCACCATGATGTCATCCGGTGTCTTCGGGCGTTCGTCCTTGCGGTACGGACTGACGGGCACATTCATGAGACGCCTGTCGGTCGGTTCAACGAACATCGGGTCGTCAATGGCGACGATGCGGTACTTACCAATTCCAAACTGGAGGTCAGCGGCATCAAAAGGCGCACCAGTGAAGTCGTACCATTCCTCTCTGCCAGTCTTGGGATTCACCCCACCCCAAACCAAGGTCTTGTCGCCTTCGATTTTGATCTTCTTGCTTTCGGGTCCGATGATCCCACGGTATTCGGTTTTCTTCTCAACCTTGTCATCCGCTGGGTTACCCTCACTTCCAGCCCGAACTGATGTCGCCAGTAAAAAAATAACCGCCACGGTGGCACAACCGCGCACGGATAAGAAAACTCCACTCGGATTCATACAATTGCTCCTTAGATTGTCGCCCGGAATACTTGAGTATTTGCTACGCCGAGAGTGAATCCCCTGGCGAGAATCGGCCCGATCGGATTCTACCAATCAAGCCCAAGAAACAAGCAGTTTAGTCCGCTGCCGATCCCGCAGAAACCAACCCGATGACCTGGTTGGAGGAATCCGCGTTCCGCCGCCATCGCAGCCGTCATGGGCAACGACGCTGTACCGATGTTTCCCAAGTGTGAGAAAGTCACATAGTCACCGTCCGATGGGAACTCAAATGCTTTGAGGATCGCGTTGCGGTGCCACGAGCCGACCTGATGACAGACTATGCGATCGGGCTGACCATCTCCCCAATCTAAAATCGACTTGAATTCACGCCAAGTTTCCGCCCCCAACTTGACGCCATGTTCTAGGACGGCAGCCGCATCGGTTTCCATCTCCATCGGCGCGGTGGCTGACACGCCTGTTGCAGGCCCCCACCGACACAAACCGTGAAACTGAGGAGCTGTCCGCGCGACGCCACCCAGCAAACGGTGACCATCGTCGATCATCGAAGCTTCAGTCAAAAGCACCCCCACCGCGCCCGACCCACCGGTCATGGTCGCCAGTGATTTCTTGAATGTGGCTGGGTCGGGGTTGTCCAACAACCGATTGATCGTGAGTTCAACGATTTCGCGGGCGGATTCGCACGCCACAACCATCCCCGCTTGGATATGACCCAACTCGATGGCGTTGGCAACTCGAACAATGCCCGTTAACACACCAAGGCATGCGCTGGAGACATCGAATACTTCAACCGATGGACCAACGCCAAGGTTGTTCGCCGCGGCGCAGGCGGTGGCGGGCTCGAGATTGTCGCGACAAACTCCGGCATAAATGAACATACCAATATCAGAAGGTGGAACGCCCCCAAGATCGAGGGCTTTTTGACCGGCTTTAGCTGCAGGCACCCAGATGGGCTGACCTGATTCCCAGAATCGCCGCTCGGTCACACCGGTCAAACGTTCCAGCTGGCCGCGGCGCAGTTTGAAAGCGTCGTACAACGGAGCTAACTGTTCTTCGATTTCTGCCGACGTGACAACGTTGGGCGCGAGTTCGTACCCAATGGAGGCTATCTTGACCTTGCTGTATCGCATGAACAAAGTGAGTGCTCGGTGCTAACTACGTCAATTCATCTGGCACCAATGATACGCCAAAATCACCCATTTCGTAAATGGTGATTCCATCAACACTCAGCCAGCCATTGGCCCGAATGGTGGGCGATGATCCAATCCCATTGCCAGTTTCATTCCCAAGTTCAACCGAAGTCACATTGGCACAGACTTCGACACGTTGATTCGCCGGGATGATCTGACCACGATACGACCATGTATGCCGCGCGCCAACCACAATTGGCGTGAAATGACACTTGGATACGAAGTCCGACCCGAAACGCTCGATGGCGACAACCTTCAACAATTGCAGCATCGACTCAAGCCCGAGCGACCCCGGGCACACCGGGTCTTGATAGAAGTGGGCGGCGAAGAACCACTCGTCGGGGTCGACGTCCTTTGAACCCCGTATGAATCCCAGTCCATTCGAGCCACCATCGGGAACAAACAGATCGACCCGGTCGATCATTTGAAACGCCTTGCCGGGAAGCATCGCACCTGTGGCGGGGATGCTGGCGACATCGTTCGGCTTCCACGGGGCACAAGAATCCCATTGGATCGGGACAGCCCGGGCGATCTCGGACTCGGGCGGTTGGTAACATTTGCTCGCAGGGTCGTTGATCCCGACCTGACGGGCGAGGGCGTCTTTGGTGAAAAAGCCGAATGCGGTGTTGCCGTCGTAGATAACTTGCGTGCCCTGCCACACCTGCATGTCGAATTTCTGGATGAGCATCCCGCCGGCTTTTGATACCTGGGTCATTCGCGCGCGGACGGTCAATGTGCCCGAATCCGGAAAGACCTCGCGGTACAACGTCGCTTCACCATCGAGGTTGCGGAACTTCAAATCCTCGTCGCTTGCCAGCGCGGACCCCTTGTAAGCCGCCAACCATCCGCACGGCTGAAGTGCGATTTCGAGCAACACGGCAAAGGGCATGCTGCGTTGACGATTCGCACCAAAATACCAAGCGTCCGTCGGCACGTCGTACTGGCACTCGATCCAACCATTTGAATTCAGTTCCCATGGTTCCGCGTGAACTTCGGTGACACGATCGAGAAATTGAAACGGTGGGCCAGGAAGTCGCGCAATGCGTCGCTCCTGATCAAACACTTTGTAGCGATCACCGAACGCCTCTGAGGGGTTGCCGACGGAAAATGCAAGAATCCGATCGTAGTCGAAGATCGGCGTCTTTGGATTCGGCGACGCAGCGATGTCTCCGATTGGAGTCACCGCAATCTGATTTGCTTGGCTTGCTTGATCCTGTGCGACACCGCTGCTCGAGGCATTCCACAATTCTTCCAACTGTTGCTTGGTGGTACCCGTCATCTTCAATGACATATCGATGAAGCGGACGATCTTTTCGCCGTCGCCATACATCAGCGCATCGGCGATCACGTATGGTTCCGGACCGTAGCCCATTTCTTTGATGTGCAGTTCGTAGGTGACCACCTTGGTTGCCCGCGTGACCGGGCCACGACATCGCAGTGCGCTCGACACACCGACCACCGGCTCATGGGCGACCGTGTCATGCTCAGCCACCCAGCCAATACGCATCAGAAAAATGCGCAGCGTCTGCACGCAGCAGTCATACATCAGCGTGCCGGGCATCACCATGTCGTCGACAAAGTGGCACGTGAGGAACCAATCGTTGGGATGGATGTCGGCTTCGGCGCGTATCAATCCCTTGCCGAAACGCCCACCGCCAACGTTTAACTCGGTCACACGATGGACCAAACGCATCTTGCCCGAAGGCAAACGAATCGGTTGGTTCAGCGGGATCTTTGCGAACGCATCGCCAAAGCAGGCGGCAAGATCGCCTTCGCGAAGGGCATCGACTTGTTTCTCGTCATACGATTCCACAGCACCGCAAGGCGTGAGCTGCTCGAGGCCGTCGAGCGGAGTGCCTGGTTCGTTGGCCAATTCTTCGGCAGTTTCAATGATACCGCCAGACCCGCGAATCTCGTCTTCGGTGAAGAAGCCCGCACATCCGCCGGACATGCTGAGCAGTGGATTGCCCGCGATGCTACCCTCGAACGAAAAGAAGAACAGGTATGTCTCACCCTGTTGCACGAATCGATCGATGCAAATGTCGTATCGAATCACTTCGCCCGGCATCGGTAAGCCGCGATGGAATCGCACCGTCGCATCCAGCAAACGATAGGAACGTGTGCCCTTCACCGCGTGATCGATGCCCAGATATGAGCAGAGGAACAAGTCGGCTTGTCCAGATTCGACGGTGATTGAAATCGGCATCCGCCCACCGTCGAGGTACCAATCGCCCGCGTTCACGTCCTTTTCTGTGACCACTCGGCCACCCCCCAACGAACGCTTCTCG
>BQJS01000149.1 GCA_021604825.1 Phycisphaerae bacterium
GGGTCTGGGGCGTATGCGAGTGCCGCAACCCGCGGAGCCTACAAAACGGGCCTCGCCCCTTCGATCAAAAGGGCGAGGCCACTGAAAGGGGACACGACAGCTTTCACGTCGAATATAGAATTTGAAATTGAACGAAGTCAAATGCGGTAAAACATCGAATATGGGCGGTCTTGGCGGGCTTGATTATCTGACTTTGGCACCCGAGCGAATGCGGGCGATTGCTAGGATCGGCGGGAACACCCTCCAGTGGCAACCGGTTTCAGGAAAGGCGGCCACTGCGGTAGATCGCCCATAGCAACCGAATGCCAAGCAGTCCCGCGACCAGGTAGCCAGCCACGCCGAACCATTGGATGTCGATTCCGAAGACCGGAAAATCCGTATCGGTGCTCACGACGACTGAACTGCCGACGATGATCGCCGCGATCACGACCGAGAAGGACAGGCGATTGCTGGAGCGGTCCAGTTCGTCGATCAGGCGGTCGAGGTTTTCATGGCGAATGTTGATTTGCCATTTGCCCTTACCCACGCGACGGAGGGCTGCCCGAAGCTGCGCGGGTGCGGACCGGATGATGCTGAACAAGTGCCACAGCGTGACACCCGTCGTGCGGACGATCTTCTTGGGTGAAAACCGACCAGCCACCAATTTGCGAACCTTGGGGCTCAACTCGGAGACCAGATCGAGTTCCGGGTCCAACCGCAGCGCCACACCGGCGATGGTGATCAGCGTCTTGAGGACCATAACCAACTCGCGTGGCAGCGTGACGTTGTGCTGGCGGATGACGGCTGCGATCTCGGTGAATATCGTCAGCAGATTCAACCGCTTCAATGGCAGCCCATGATACTTGTCGAGCAGGCGGCGGAGGTCGCGGACGAGCGCCTTGGGTTCGGTGTCGGATTCGACCGCGCTGAGATCGTAGAGGACGTCAACGACGATCTGCGGTTCGCGATAGATCATCGCCACGACGATGATCACCAGTTGGCCGGCTAACTCGTCGCTGATGGTGCCGATCTGCCCAAAATCGATGAGTCCGATGCGGGCGGGCGGGCTGATCAGGAAATTGCCGGGATGGGGATCGGCGTGAAACAACCGCATGTCAAAGAACTGTTTGACGTACATGTCCACCAGGCGTTTGCCCAGTAGTTTTCGGTCGATTTTGTCATTTCCGCCTGCGAGGATCGCCTCAAAACTCTCCCCGCGCACTTGGCCCAACGTCAGGACGCTCGATGACGTCAGGTTCCAATGGACGTGGGGGATGTGGACGTGCGTGTCATCCTCGAACGCCTCTTCGAATCGAGCGGTGGCTGATGCCTCGCTGACATAATCCACTTCTTGATTTAACAGCAGTTCAAATTCTTCGACGACCTGCACCGGGTGAATGCGGGCGAGTTCCGGTAACCACTGCTCAGCCGCCCCCGCCATCCACTTTAGGATGTGGAGATCCTGCTGGAGCACCTCTTCGATGTCTGGGCGTTTCACCTTGACGACGACATTGTCACCATCTTTGGTTTGGGCGCGATAGACCTGGCCAATAGAGCCGCTGGCGAACGGTTCGCTTTCAAAGGATGCAAAACACTTCTCAGTGGGTTCGCCGATTTCAGTGGCGATAATCGCGCGGGCCACCTCGCTGTCGAATGGCGGAACATGGTCCTGTAACTTGCGCAACTCGCGAAGCACATCTTCGGACGCAAGGTCGGCGCGGGTCGATAACGTTTGCGCAAACTTGACGAACGTGGGGCCCAGTTCGCTGCATACCGAAGCGAGACGTTTGCCCAACGAAACGGGAGTTGCGGCAGCCGACTCGGCTTGTGCAGAACGCAGAATTTTTCCAAGCGGTAAGTAGCGCCCCAGATTGATACGTTCGACGACGTGACCGAAACCGTTGCGAGCCAAAACGCGAACGATCTGCTGCAATCGGTTGAGCGTTCGAACACTGGTGGTGAGTTGGAAGTATGCCATGGGGTGTCAGTGTAATTGAATCTGAGAAAAGCCCTATAAGCTTGGAATGCCGATCCGTATTTTTCAATCAATTAAGATCATTAGAATGGATGGCCAATAGATGCCACTGTGCAGCGCCGTAGGCTTTCCAGCAAGGCCGAATCATGTGAAAAGTCTCCGTTATCGGCACGATTTGCAGCTGTTCTGGCTTGTGAATTTCCTTCAAATTACCGGATTTCGGTCAAATCTCTGGCCGGGCGGGCCTATAGTTGGATAGAGGGCCGAGGAAGATACCCCAGGGCAGGGGGTGATGCTGCCTTAAGTTCTTGTTTTATAGAGCGTTATCGCACCCATATTAGAAATGTGTTTTGACTGCTTTTCTAGTTGAATCGGGATCTTGGAGCGGGTATAACTGGCTACGTGGTGACGTGGGTAAAGGAGCACATTCTCTGCACTCCGCTTCTGCCCATTGCCGATCAACGGTTAACCCCCGTGTGGCCGGTGTTACCGCAGGAAGTTGTTTAAGGCTGTACTTGCTGTAAATGCTGCATAAGAAGCAAAAACGTTTGGTTCGGGAAGTTGCTAAGCGTTTGGTTGGGTTTTGCAGGCCGTTAACCTGCGAGTCAAACCCGGTCAAAAACTTGGTTCCGGATCTGGAGGGTCGTAACAAGAAGCATAAGCTTGAGACTAACGCGCAACCACTAACTAAACCCGTTTGTCTCAGTTTCCCATGGAGGAACGTACAGATGAAATTGTCAAAAGTATTGGCTACAGCAGCCGCATTTGGATTGGCCTTGCCTGTCATGGCTGACACGCTTGAACTGCGAGTTGTCACGACTGGCGATGCCGACACGGCAAGCCACGGTGTCGTGCCGGTGATCATCCAAGGGCAAATCCTTGGTGCCACCGATGATGGATTGGCCCTTTGGGGTGCAAACCTTTCAGACGCTGGTGCTGGTGGAATTGACGTCGATGCCGCCATGACCACGGCACTCGATTCACCGAATGCAACCATCGACAACTTTAAGAAGAATCTTGGTCTCACCAACCCAGCTGGCTATGGCGGAACCGCCATTGGTGGCAACCTGATTCAAATTGGTGGTGGACAGAACACCATCGGCAACGCAGGCCCGACACTCTTCCCGGTCGGACCGGTTGTAACGAACGTTGCAAACGGCGGATGGGTCGACTTGGCCACGGGTTCGATCGACACAACCGGCGAATTGAATGACGTTATTCTTACGCTCGATACCGGCTTTGCCAACACCTTGGCTTCAGATACCGGCCCCGTCTTCCCCGTCAATGCTGCAACCGTGACCATCGGCGGATCGTTGACCATCGGTGGTGGTGCTGACGATCTCGATTTCACGGCTGTTGTTTCGACCGCCAATCACAATGCCAGCGGTTCATTCACCGGCGGCGTTCTGGACATTCCGGTTGATGCCACGACCAGCAACAAGGCCGACTACATTGAGCCGCGTCAGTCCGCAGCAATTGGAGGTGGCGACCTCGCCATTCGCGTCGACTTCGCCGAAGCCATCACCGGCGGTTCGGTCAGCTCGAACCCGGCCCTCGGTAGCCTGACGGCCACCCCGAACGGCAGCAGCCTCGACATCACGTTCGATGCTCCCGCCAACGGTACCTGCTACAGCTTTGACATCACCGGAACGACGAGCGCTGCTAACGCAGTTGGTACCGGCAGTGCCGACACCGACTTCTGCGTTTGCTATCAGGAAGGTGACATCAACTATGACAGCATCGTGAACTTGGGTGACCGCGCAGTCGTTGCCGCTCCGGCGAACTTCTTCAACACGATGGATGCAGGTGGCATCGACGGTCCGCAGGTCGACCTGAACCGTGACGGCATCATGAACTTGGGTGACCGTGCAGTCGTTGCCGCTCCGGCGAACTTCTTCAACGACTTCACCGCAGTGGCCTGCCCGTAATCTGGATTGGTTATTCCGAGTTTGCCCACGGCATCGGGCCGTGGGCAAACTCAAACGCTTGATAGTTTCCGCGAAGTTGCGGAGATACGAATTGTAAAACTTGCAAGTTTTGGTAACCCCAAAGGAGGAGTAGAACAAATGAGGAAATTACTAGCAGTAGCATTGCTGGCGGCTTTTGCTGTTCCAGCCAGTGCGGCAACCCTGAGCCTTCGTTTTGCAGGCCTTGGTGCGACCAATGACACCAACGCGGAAATCACTTCAGTTGGTGGGAGCGTTCAGGTCGAAGTTTGGATGGAATTCACCGATGCCAGTGACGCCGGTAACGGCGTTGGTGGTGCCTCGTTCAACCTGACCGCCGCTCCAGAAAGTGCCGACGCTGGCCTTCAGGGCGATTTGGTTGAAGAAGCTGGTCTTGGCATGTCCGGAAACGCCACGGGTAACGCGGGCTGGTCCGCTGCGGATGTTCCCGGAAATGTTGGCGGTCTGTCACAGTTCAGCGTTTTCGCCGGTTTACCGTCAGACGGAATTGTCAGCGGTGGTGCTGACGTCCTTCTTGGAACGTTTAACATTACCGGAAATGCCATTGGTTCCTACCAATTCTGGATTCAGCGTGACGGACTGGTTTCGCCGTCGGTTGGTTTTGCGAATGGCGCCCCGTACGGCTTCAACGGCGACGGCGACGGCTACGCCGGCAACTTCAACATCGGCAACGGCTATGCAGGTGCCCTGAAGGGACAGAACAACATCCCGATGAACATCAATGTCACTCCAGAGCCCGCCGCATTGGCGCTGCTCGCGCTGGGTGGTGTTGCTGTCCTGCGTCGTCGCAGCTAAGGCTGCTTTGATGCAACCGAGTTAGTGGTATCGATGTTCATAATGCCGCCGACCCGTCGGGCGAAAGCCTGAAAAAGTAAGTAAATTAGCGGGGTCGATCCATCATGGATCGGCCCCGTTTTTTGTTTGGCTATCGCTTGTGTAGGGCTTGTACAAGTCTTGGCTATCGCGCTTCTCGAACTCAAGCGTCTTGAGCGGTTTGCTGGAGCTTCTGGATGGTATTGGGGTCGATGCTTGGCATGGCACCGAATTGGGCGGCGATGTTGCCAGCAAATTGATTGGCGAAGGTGGCGGTTGCTTTGGCGTTCCATTGATTGAGCTGCGCGTAGGCGACGGCGGCTGTGAAGGCATCGCCAGCGCCCACGGTGTCGGCAACTTTGATCGGCGGACTTGGTGCGGTGGCGGACTCGTTGGCGGTTAAGAAGAGACTGCCTTGGCCTCCTTTGGTAATACAAACGGCATCCAATTCGAATTGAGCCATCATCGCAGACGCGAATTGTTCCAAACTTGGGATGGGCAATTCCAGCAGTGCGGCCAACACTTCTGATTCTTCGTCGTTGAATTTGGCGCCGTCGCATGCGTTAAGTGATGCCTCGATGGTCGCGCGATCGTAGTGGGGCGGGCGGAGGTTCACGTCGTAGATCTTGATGGCGTTCTTTGCGGCGTTGATGCAATCGAGAATCGTTTGCCTCGAAACCGGTGATCGCTGGGCCAGCGTACCAAAGCAGATGGCGTTTGCGGTCGAGCACAAGGCGCGCAGATGTTCGTCGAATTGGATGTGATCCCATGCGACGTTTTCGTGGATTGTGTATTGCGGGTGGTCAGCTCGGACCATTTCGACGGTGACGGTTCCGGTTAGATGCGAATTGTCTAACTGGATGTGCGTTGTATCGAGGTCGTGGGCGCGAAGGAATTCGAGAAGCTCTTCGCCCAATGGGTCCTTGCCCACGCGTGAGACGATGGTTGCGTCCATGCCCAATTGTTTTGCGTGGAATGCAACGTTTGCGGGTGCGCCGCCGGGCTTGCGCTCGTCCTCGAAGCAGTCCCAGAGTAGTTCGCCGATACCGACAAGATGAAATTTGGTTTCGGGCATCGTGCTGGTTCCCTCTCTCAGGTCAGTTCCATGGCGACTCTAATCCAAGCGTAATGTTTCCTTGTTATCCTTGCGCCGTATTGGGATTCAACATGGTTGACTTTGCTATCCCCTGGATTCCCGCGTGCGCGGTAATGGTGGTAACGGCGCATCGCTTTGTTTGAACTTAAGGCGATCTATTGCTGTTCTGTTACTCCTCTAGGTTGCGATTGGTCCTTGGGTAACGTCGGCAAAGGGACGTCCAATTCTTCGATGAAATACGTCTGCTTACTGGCTCGACGTGGGCGCAAAAAAGGCGGCCTTCCGGGTTGAATCGGAAGACCGCCGTTGGTTTGGCGACTGATGCGTGATGCACGCGGCTTGATACGTGCGTGAATTTCCCGCATCAGTTGACGAAGCGCTTGGCGAAATACTTGGCGCTGAGGTACTCACCGGTGGCGAACTTGGTCAATTCGTTCCAGCTCATGATGTTGCCGGGACCGAATACTCGGGTGCGGAAATACTCGCCGGCTTTTGGCTGATTGTAGAAGCATGTTTTGTCGGGGTTTTTGATGCCCAGGACTTTCTGAGCGGCGTATGCATGCACCTGGGCGGCGAATAAGTCGCCCATCATGTAGCTGTGGTAGTAGACGGGCACGGACAAAACGTGAATCTTGGCGGCATAGCCAGGAAGCGTCAGATCGTCAGGCGGATTCATCAGTTGGTATTTCTTCTTCAGATCCCACCAGAGTTTGCTGAGGTCTTGATCGGGGTTGGCGTACATGGCCATCTCGAAGCGGACCATCACCTGCGTCCAGCGTGAGAAGATCAGCTTTTCGATGCGGAGTGAAGCTTGGGCGGCTTCTACGGCTTGCTTGGCTTCTTCTGCGGACAAGCCACGGACGTTGACCAGCCAGTCTTCGTTCTTGACGAGTGCACCAAACATCATCGCAGCCCCCTCGGTGGTGATGCTGTGGGACGGTTCGCGCAGAAGGAAGGGCAACTCGCGATCGATGTACTTGTCATAAACGGCGTGGCCCACTTCGTGCATGAGCGTGTCGGCCCAGTACATGTTGGGTTTGAGATTGCAGAGGACGCGGATGTCGCCTTCGCGGTCGATGTGTGTGCAGAAGGCGTGGGGGGATTTGCCTTCGCGCTCGTAAAGGTCGCTGCGTTCGATGATGTCTTCGCAGGGCATGCCCAGGCTGGCGTAGTACTGCTTGGTCAGGGCGATCATGTCGACGTCGGTGAACAGATCGTCGAGGTTGACCGACTCCATGCCGGGGGCTTCCTGAAAGAATAGATCGCCGAAGTGCCAGGGACGGAGTTGGTCCTTGGTGATGTTGAAGCGCTTGGCCATCCGCTCGTCGATGTCGGATTTGAGCTTGGCGAAGGGCTTGCGGGTCAGGGTGTCTAGTTCGTCGAACAGATCGACGAAGGCATTCTTGTCGATTTCCTGAGTGGCTAGCTTCATGTCGTAGAAGTTATCGAAGCCGAGTTCTTTGGCGATTTTGTTGCGATACCCGACGACGGCTTTTAGGTCCGGGGCGATTTTCTTGCCGACGCTGGTGTAACCCATCCAGGCCTGCATCGCTTCGTCCGAATCTTTTGAATCTTTGAGGATCGCGCGGACATCGTTTTCGGTGATTTTTTTGCCGCGTACTTCGCTGCGATGGGTGTTGAAGATTTGTTCGACCTTGTTTTCGATGTCGAGGATTTTCGTTTGCAGGGACTGGTCGGCTTGGGCGGGTAGAAATTGAAAGTACATAACGTCCAATTGGCGGGCAGACTTGGGATCATGTACCGATCCGGATTTTCTGAGAGCGTCGATTCTCTTGAAGAAATCGCGATCGCTGTGGAGATTGAGAAGGTCGGTGTCGGCTTTCTTCTTTTTTGCGAAGTCTTCATCTTTGCCAGAGATGGACGCCTCCCACCAAGCGTTGGACGACGTGAGGAACAAGGGTTTGAGGCGGGTGAGGTAGGCGTCGCGAAGGGAGACGAAATCGGCGTGGGTTTCTTCGGCCGATTCAATGCCACTCGGAACGTCGTTGGCGAGCGCATTCGACGCCGTGCATAGAGCAAGGACTGCGCCAAACGCGACCACCGTAGTTGCATGAATTGTCATGGGACTCTCCTGTGGTGATAAGGATACGGTTGTCGATTCACCGGTGGCTGATTTCGCGCGCTTAGGCAATTGCGGATCGGTGATCGGGTCATTGTGATTCGCGCACGATATAGCAAAGGAGGGCGTGAGGCAATCGGGCTGTGGGGCGGCGATTGAAGGGGAATTCTCGGGTGATGGGATTGGCGAATTCAACGCACGGCAGCGCCTCCATGTCGCGCTGTTTCTGCGGTTTCGTTGTTTCCCTCTTGTGTGAACTCTGGCGAGCCTGCTCAACCGGCGGTGTCCTTGCGCTGGCAGATCACGCTAAATGTAGTCGGGTTCGTCCAGGTCTTGGAATTCATTACGGCGTTCGCGAAGGACCGAGATCACAGCCGACACTTCGACGCCGGCTTCGTGTATTGCTGCCAGGCTTTCGCTGCTGAGTTTTTGAATCTGCTCAGAGTATGCAGGGTCCGAGTCGCGTTCGGTTTCGGCTTCCTGGTTGGCTGATCGGATGGCGATCTTCAACAGTCCGACAAGCTCCTGGATTTCGCCGCCGAGTACTTCGCATCGTTCGTAGATGTCTTCGCGTTCCTGTCCTTCAACGTACGGATAATCGTTGAGCAGTTGGACCATTTCATCGCGAACATCATCGAGCTGTTTTGCAATGTCTTCCATCGTGTCTCTCCCCGTTGCCCTTTTTTTTTAGAGGCGATTCGACCGGGCGCGACTTGGGGTTCGCGCTGCCGGAGTTGTCTCGGGGGAAAGCTACGATACGATTCTTGCCGCGCGCTCGGCTGACATGCTATACAGCCGTTTCGGCGAAATGAGGATGGAATCGTTCAGGATTGTTGGACAGGTTTTGGTGAAGATGAACGTGATATTTGGAGACTTTACATTGACGGTTGTGCGCGCCGCGTTTGAATCGCTCGGCCTATAACTTCAGTGGTAAGTTTATCGGAATGTTCGTTCGTGAAAGCCAACAGATGACTACGAAGAGGTGGCCGGTGTTTTGGCTGCTTGGACGAATGCGTTCATCAACTCCGCACACTTGCGGCCCGGTGATTTTTCGACGCCCGACGATACGTCAACGGCCCACGGTTGGGCGATGCGGACAGCCTTTGCGACGTTCGATGGATTGAGCCCACCCGCGAGAATCGCGAGGGGAGGATTCGGCGTGATGGCATTGAGCTGCGCCTTGTTGACGATGTTCCAATCGAACGTCTTGCCCGTTCCGCCAAGTTGAACGGGGTCGTGTGTGTCCAACACGACGCCGAGCGGTGGGGCTGAATCAAGGCTGTTGATTCGCGATTCGAGGTCGGTTGGGAATACGTCCGGTATTATTCGATGCACCAGAATTGGAATGAAGCCCTCGCGCAAGAGAGGCGTCACGGCATGGTCATGGTCGTCGCCGTAAAGTTGCACGGTTCGAATGCGCAACTGCGCGATGGCGTTCCAAAGGGAATCGCCAATCGGGTTCATCTCGACATTGACCAGGGCGACCGGCGTGCAGAATGGCGGTATCGCTGCGACGATGGTGGCGGCGATATCGGGCGTGATTTTTCTGGGACCTGCGACGAAGTTGAGTCCAATGGCATCCGCGCCGGCGTTGGCGGCTAACATGGCGTCTTCCGGGTTCGTGATGCCGCAAATTTTAACCCGCATCATATGACTAAATCCTTTGCGACTTTCCCTTGTCGGGTGGTGTGATTGTCTTCGATTCATCTGGTCCTGCCAAATCGGGCAAGGCGTAACGATTGGGCTGATTGCACGATAGCCTCTGTTGTCCAACTGGTGGATGATTATGGGGCATGGGCATTCGACGGGTCAAATATCGGGCTTCAAATAAGCGGTTGGCTTGTTTGGTGATCGCACCGATCAGGCTGGCCGTTTCTTGACCGTGGGTCAGGCGGCTTTACACTACTTGTTGATTGTGGGCTGGATCTTCATGTTAGGGCACTTGCGCGGCGATATAGTCAGAATGCGAATAATAACGACACTATTGATTTCGTTTTGTCTGGTCGGAATGTGCGGGTGCCAGAAGCGCAGCACCGCAGAGAATTTCGGGAAGACGTATTATCTTGACGGTGCGGGCAACTGGGGCTTTGGTGCTTCAGAAGTTCCCGGTGGTTTGGAGCAAGCCGGTTATCACGGTGACGTCGAGCTTTATGTTTGGACGATGTCGTTCAACCCGCTCGTCGATCAGTTGAACATTCCTGGCGCGCGTTTGCGGGCGTCGGCGCTGGCTCGGCGGATCGAGAGTTATCATGAGCGTCACCCGGATCGGAAGATCAACGTCATCGCGCTTTCGGCTGGCACGGGTGTTGCGACCTGGGCGATCGAAGACTTGAAGCCGGGTCTCAAGATTCAAAACCTGATTCTTTTGGGTTCGTCTCTTTCTCACAATTACGACATGAGGCGGGCGCTTGAAAAGATGACGGGCAAGATTTACGTCTATCATTCGCCGCATGACGAAGTGCTGGAGACGGTGAAGATCGTCGGGACGATTGATGGCAAGCGCGGGGTTAGCTCGATCGGGCTCGTCGGGTTGAAAGCGCCGCGCGGCATGGAACATCGCGTTGTGAACACGCCATGGAATCGAAGTTGGATTCGGTTGGGGTGGGCAGGCGCACATACTGACTGCACGAATAAGAAGTTCGTTCGGTACGAAATCGCGAAACACATCCTGGATGGACCGGGGGCTGAGACGCCCACCCAACCGCGAAGGCGGGCTTCGGTCGCATCGGCAAAGTAGCGTGCCGATTTCGAATGATCTGAAGAAATCGGCCCCCAGACTCGTGGCGGTCCGTTCGGCATTCCCTAGAATAATCCCCTTGGAATCATGATTCTGTCGTTTGAGTTTTCTCTATCGAGGAAGGGGATCTTCATGTCCGCCGATCGCGCGTCCGCCGATTTGACCCAACTGGAACCAAAGCCTGTCTGGCAATTTTTTGCTGGGATGACGGCTGTCCCCAGGCCTTCCAAGAACGAGGCGAAGATTCAAGCGCACATGCTCGGTGTCGCGGAATCGCTTGGATTCAAAGCCAAGCGGGATGCGGCTGGGAATATCGTGATTGCGGTGCCGGCATCGCCCGGATGCGAGGGAGCGCCGATCACGGTGCTTCAAGGGCATTTGGATATGGTTTGCGAGAAGAACGCCGGGGTGGATCAGGATTTCGATAACGAACCGATTCGCACGGTGATCGCCGAAGATGGTGAGGGCTTGCAGATCGTCCGAGCCGACGGGACGACGCTGGGTGCGGATAATGGTATCGGCGTGTGCTTGGCGTTGGCGGCTGCCAGTGATCCGGACGTGGTGCACGGACCTCTTGAATTGCTCTTTACGTGTGATGAAGAAGAGGGCATGACCGGGGCGAAGGCGTTGGCGCCGGATTCGTTTGACGGTCGGCGACTTATTAACTTGGATTCGGAAGAGGACGACGCACTGTACATCGGCTGTGCTGGCGGTCGTGATACGAATCTGACTTGGCGTTTTGAGACGTCAGCGGTTCCGTCAGGATCGGAATGCTGTTGCGTTTCGGTGTCGGGTCTTCGCGGTGGGCATTCGGGTGGCGATATCCATGAAGGGCGAGCGACGGCCAACCGCTTAATCGTGCGGACGTTGTTACGCGTTTCGGGTGTGCAGATTGCGTCCATCAATGGCGGGAGCAAGCGCAACGCAATCGCGCGAGAGGCGTCGGCTGTTGTGTGTGGGCCGGCTGGCACCCTAAAAGCGCTCGAAGATGCTGCGAAGGTTGTCGCGGCGGAGGCGACGGCTGAGTCGTTTGAAGACGGAATTCGCATCGATGTGACGAACGCGACGGCTGAAGACTGCAATGCAGCAGTGTCACTCAATGACACTGACAGACTTTTGAATGCATTGATGGCCATTCCGCACGGGGTCATGGGGATGCATCCTAAGATTCCGTTGCTGGTGCAGACTTCGAACAACATTTCGACGATTGCAACGGAAACAGTTGGAGGCGCGGCGACTGTAGATGTCGGAATGTTGACGCGCAGCTCGTCGGACACACGCAAGATGGAAGCGCTGGATCAGATCGCGAAGGTGGGCGTGCTCTCGGGAGCCAAGATCAGCAACGCCAACGACTATCCGGGGTGGGAGCCCAATCCGGATTCGGAGCTTCTACGGACTTGCTCTCGGATCTATGCGGATAAGTTTGGCAGCGAGCCGATCGTCGCGGCGATCCATGCCGGTTTGGAGTGTGGGATCATTGGCGAGCGGGTCGGGAAGATGGACACGATTTCGTTTGGCCCGCGGATCGAGGGGGC
>BQJS01000150.1 GCA_021604825.1 Phycisphaerae bacterium
AGCAGCGGAATGCCTGTCAGGTCGCCGACAACGCGAACTCCGGGCACTTTCGTGGTTCCGTCCTCGCGGACATCAGGCAGCCTCTCGACGGTGCCAGCCGGCCAAGAGGTGTGCAACCAACGCGTGTATCGTTTGATTGGATTCATAAGACCTTTGGATTTCAATCCTGTCGGGATTGATTGCAAGATTCTCAAGATCTGCCGGACCAATGTTGTGGAGATTGTGAACGTGCGGCGGTGGTTTGGCAAGCACCAACGAGATGGCTCGGGAAAGTCTACGTCGATTTGCGTTCTGTCGGGTACTGTCGAGAGTTGATCTAAAGTCGTCCGACTCGCCACAAACAACTCACGAGCCTCGTGTCGGCATCAGAAGGCTGACTACGTGGCGTGTGATCGGGATTGTCGGGCAGACGACCGCTTGTTTTCGTACATGGCGATGTCGACGCGCTCAATGAACCGATCAATGTCGAACGACGGCGGGATCGCCTCCAACCATTCTGCTCCCATGCTGACCTTGACGTCGAAATGCTGGTCACGCCATGAGACTGAGTCGGTGCTGATTGCAGAGACCATTCGCTCAAAGGCGAGGGTACTGTCTTCTTTCGACAACCCTTCCAGCATGATAAGAAACTCATCACCACCCCATCGACAGATGAGTTCTCCACCGCGAATCTCCGACTGTAATCGGCGTGCTACCGTTTGCAGAATTTCATCACCGCAAGCGTGACCGTGGTCGTCGTTGAACGATTTAAAATCGTCGATGTCGATCAGCGCCAACGCCAACGAGCGATTGCCTGCCCGGGCACGTTTCACCATATTTTCGGATTCTCGAGCAAATCCATCTCGATTAAGCAGGCCCGTCAGCGCATCGTGGGCTGCGCGCTCTTCGGCATCGCGATGCTTTGACTCGGTTTCCAGCATGTGGCGCGTCAGGTATTGATTGTCTGCGGCGAGTTTCTGGTTCTCTATGATCGCATTCGCATTGATTTGAGACAACACCAGACACGCGCGTGCCGTCAACTCGCTTAGGGATATGTCGCAGCCGTCCCTACCAGAAAGCAACTCGGTCAACGACTCGAAGCGCTCCTGCACATCGTCGACCAATTGCGTTGCGCTCGCCCAGTGACCCGCGAGGCTTTCCTTGATAACCCCGTCCAACGCGAGGAAATCAGGCTGCGCCCAACAGCGAAAATCGTGTGGGAAGTAGCCCATTGCCAAACCGACCGGATCGGTGCGGCGCCCCGGCATACCGTCGGCGTATATGCCACAATGGTGTTGACGAATTGCTTCTGGAAAGGGCTGTGGCAATCCGATTCGTTCGGCCAGGCATGCACCAACTTCCGCGTGATCCATCCCGAAGACGTTGCGTTCGTATTCGAGGCGATCTGACAAGCCCACCGTCTCGTCGCGCAGCATTTTGGCGTATTCGACGCCGTCGCAAGAAACCATCAGCGCCACGCCAATGTCTTGCAACAATCCAAGCGTAAACATGTCCCTAGACCAGCCGTCGGAAAATCCTTTGGTCAGAAGTTCGCCAGAGGATGCTTTCAAGACTGCCGCTTGCCAGAAGGCGCTTGTATCGTCCTTGCTGAGATTCCAACCTTGATAAAGCCCGGTGAGGCTGTGAGACACGCAGAGCGATTTGGCATTGGATACACCAAGTAGACTGACCGCCTGATTGATGCTCCTGATCTTCCGGCTGAGTCCAAACCAGGCGGAGTTGGCCAAGCTCAGGAATCTGGCGCTGAGCGACGCATCAACAGCCACCAGTTCGGCAAGATCTGCGCAACCTGCTTCGGGATCGCGGCACCGCTCGACCACCTGGACGGCTACATCGATCGACGTTGGGAGGTGTTGAACATCTTCAATACGCTGGTTTAATAGCTTGGCAGACTCAGTCATTCGGCCCCTCGACAAGGAGTCTCTATCGTTCGCCCGGACGCCACCCGAACTTGCATGGATGCCCGCCAAGTAATTCGACATACTGGGGCGTTCGCCTTAGCCAAACTAGGGAAGTTACCCCGATTCTTGAAGCGGGCCATTTTTCCGGACGCGCCATGTCACCCAATGATTGGCGATACAATTCAAGTCATCTCAAATAAAAAAGCCGCAGCGCAAGGGACATGCGCTGCGGCCTAGGATCTACTCAGACGATGGCTTTAGGGAATTCCACCGGTAAACACAGACTGAAGCAATTTGCCGTCTACCAAGTCTACGTCGCCGTCTTGATCGATGTCGGCGTATACACATTCCGGAAGGACGTAACCTGCACCCGGACCAGCGAGACAATCGGTAAAGTCAGGCAGGTCGCCGAGGTCGACTTCCGTGTCACCGTTAATGTCACCCCACCCTGGCATTGGGATTGGCGCGATGGCACCGGTAAAGAACTCGGCATCCAAGACGACCACCGGCTGACCGTTGAGGTCGATGGTCAGTTCATTTGACCCAACCCGAATCGACCCTTCCGGAATGAACGTGCGCGTCTCAGGTTCCCCGTAAACAAGCATCCCGTTTGGATCGAGATCACCGTAAACGACCCCGTTGACCGACACGCTGACCGAACCCGGGGCGAAAGTTCCGCTGGTGAGAATTCGGATGAAGGGATGGTTGTTCGGATCTCGGTTCATACCGTATTTCAATTCAGGCGATACGACAAACTCCCGCTCAACGAGTCCAGGGCCGCCTCTTCCTACGGACCGCCTGGGCGGCGAGTTCACCGTGGGAACTGAAGCGAATCCATGATCACCTCCAAAAATCAGAAGTTCCTCGTTGGGGTTGAATGTTCCGTTGGTCGTCATATCCACGATCAGTTGGCAAAGGTCGCCAACGGTCGCGGGAAGGATGTTCGCGTTGGGAACACCTGAACTTGTACAGGGGTTCTTGGTACCCGTTCCGAACAAGACGTGGACGCTTGTCCCGTTGGTGTCCAGGTCACCCCATTGACTTTCAAGCAACTCGCAGAATCGAGTGATCTCGTTTTCGATTCCGACCTGATCGGTGATTCCAGCGATGAAGATTGCATGGTGGCTGGTTGCTTCAGAATCAAACAACGGGATGGTTTCACCGCCTGCTTTGTCGCCCGTCGTATAGACAGGCCGCTCAACCCATCGACTGCCGGGTCGATTGATGGGACTGGCTGCGTCGGTGCGCGATGCCACTTTTAATGCCTGCAATACCGTACCATTGGTATTGATCAATGCATCGCGCAGCGCCCGCGTCCAGCGCCCCATCGGGTCTGGCGCAGCATCCACTTCACCCTTGGCGGTTTCGTTACTCCTTGCTGCGGTTCCACCCACCCAACAGACGATGTTTCCGAACGCCTTCGCGATGTCGTTGAGCATTCCGCCCGACTGGCACGATTGGAAGAATATCTTCACATGCTTGATGTTGGCGACCGGGTTGGGGCCGTTCGTATTGATCAACGCCTCCTTGAGTTTCGCGGCCAGGAAATCATCGCGCACCCATGAATCAAGTGGGAATCCGTTGGTGTCGGGAATGACGAATCCATTGGAATTAAGTGCAATCGTTCCATTTGAGTTGAACCTGACTTTGAGTGGCAACCCATCCGTTCCGACAAATAGCGGTCCATTGCTGGCACGAAGCAAAAGCGACAGGTACGAATGCTTGCCTGCCGGTTCTTCAGCTTCGTCGATGATGCCGTTGGTGTTGGCGTCTGCGCTACTTCCCTCTGCGATCTCGATCTCGTCCGGCAATCCGTTGTAATTCAAATCCGAATATCGGCACGCGAGAATGTCGCAAAGATCCGGAATGCCGTTGGTGTCCAAATCGGTGGCTGTCCCTTGGGCAATTTCCCACGAATCGGGGACATCATTCTCATTACAGTCAGGCTCGCATTCATCGGGTATACCGTTGGTGTTTATATCGTTACTGGTGGTACCAGCGATGTCGACCTCGTCTGGAACGCCATTGCCGTTGCAATCAGGCTCGCATTCATCTGGTATGCCGTTGGTGTTGACGTCGTTGCTGGTTGTCCCAGCGATGTCTACTGCGTCAGGCACGCTATTACCGTTGCAATCAGGCTCGCATTCATCGGGGACACCATTGGTGTTTACATCGTTGCTGGTCGTACCTGCAATGTCGACTTCGTCTGGAACTCCGTTGCTGTTACAGTCGGGCTCGCATTCATCAGGAATGCTATTGGAGTTGACATCGTTGCTGGTCGTACCTGCGATGTCCACTTCATCTGGAACACCGTTCTCATTGCAATCCTGTTGGCATTCGTCAGGCACACCGTTCGAATCCACGTCGTTGCTGGTTGTCCCGGTGATATCCACTTCATCCGGAACACCGTTCTCGTTGCAGTCGCTGCAATCAACTTCCTGACACATGCTGCCCAGGGAGCGCGGATACCCGCCACTTTGGATGCATTCTGAGATGATGACTTGGGTGCAAGTGGTATCCGGGTGACAACATGCGGCGGTCAACACCGGGCAAGTCGTATTATTGCAATTGGTGCCGGGCCCCTGCGGAATTCCACTGAGAAAATTCATGCAATCGTCAACGGACGCTTCCGTGCAAACTCCGGACAGTGGATCGCAGCAGGCTTGAATGGCCCCTCCCCCTGTACACGCTTCAAACCCACACGTGGTTGCAGCTCCTTGTGGTGTCCCGTTCTGAATGACGCACTGTGCCGGATCAATCTCTGCACAGCTTCCACCCGAGAAGCAGCACGCCTCTGGTTGTTGCGGATTGCAAACTCCCTGAATGCAATCGGTCCCGGGCCCTTGCGGAAGCCCATCAATATTGAAGATGCAGAAATCTGGCGTCACATTCAAACATCCGGTCGCACCAAAACAACAGGCCTCAGCTTCCTGACAAACCGCCGTCTGGCAATCGCTCGCGGTCCCTTGCGGTATTCCGTTGATTTTTTCGCAAACGAATGGATCCTCGAGGACGCAATTTCCATTGGGCAAACAACAGGCCTCTTGTGCGCCGCCGGTGCAAGGCGTGATTTGACAATCTGATCCCGGTCCTTGAGGCGTTCCAGGAAAATTGAAACAATCGGACGGATCGAGCTGGAGGCACCCACTGCTTTGATCGCAGCAAGCTTCGGAAAACGGACAGTTTGCGCCGCAGAGATTGATCGCCTCGTCAACGCAAATCGCGTCCCACTCGGTATCGCAGCAGAAAGTATCTTGTCCGCAAACGCAAGAAACGATTGACGGTTGATCACACCCAGTGGTTGGGTGCGCGAGGCAACAGTCTTCAGCAGGGACGCCACGTTGTTGCGCGTGAAGCGACGCGGCGCTTGCGGTGATCACGAGGAACGCCGCGATGCGAATCATGCGTTGGCCAAGTGGACTTGATGCGGGGAGCATGGATCTTCCTCCATTCAAGAGAAACTCTTGATCGAATTCTATGACACAATTGAGTTTGGTCGAAAAAATGCCAGCGCAAGAATCTGCATCCAGGCATTTGAGTCTTGAATGGCGCTGCACAAGTATGTCAGCGTGCGACCGAGCAACGTGCGGCCCGAGCAAGGTAAATGATAGCGAAACGAGAACGTCGAATGCAATTCATATCGCCGATTCACAATTTCACAGGCCGTCATGTGTATTTGGGGCGTTTTTCGTCGCCTCGCAAAGCCGATATGGCAACGATCCACGCATCCGTAACCTTCAGTGCGTAGACGAACTTGCGGTCCTACAGCATGCGATAGCCGCGATCTTCAGCGATTCTGACGCGCATGTTGTGCCGCAGAACGAAACGAACCCGCAGCCTAGCCGAGTGTCAGGCAATCGCGGGCATATTCTGAAGAAGCGTGAAATGGTGGAACAACTGGGGCGGGGCCATTCAACTCGCTTGGGTGGCCTTTCGTTGCGCTTTTCTTTCTTCCGGCGTAACGACAATCATGGTGTGCGTTGTCTTGATTCTGGACTCAACGTCTCTGGTGGTTCCGGGGCTGGTACCATCGGTCTTGCCTACGAGGTTCATGCTGAACTCTTCGGTCTGGGTCACGTACTCGCCTCGATTGACATCGAATGTGGCGGTCCCTTTGGCGTGTCCATCCTTGAGCGAAAGCGACATGCCAAACATCCGCGCTTTGCCCTTGTTGTCGTCCATCTCCTTCATCTTTACTTCGTACGACACATCGACAACCAGCTTCCCATCGCGCTCGCCGATGAAATCAACTTTGCATTGGTATGTGCGCAAGCTGTCCTTCTGATAAATGCTCGGCTGAATCGATGTCGCCGCCCATGTGTCGCCAACTTTGACTTTCTTGTTGGGATACAAACACGCGTGCGAATCATTCCAGTAGAACCGCGTGCGGGCGTCGGTCAATTCCTCTTCCAACTGAACGAAAAGCATCCCGCCAGCCGCTGCTTCTTCGACGGCTGCGTAGAGTTCATCGATTCCCTTGGACGCGGTAACCTGCCCCTTGTTATCAAGCTCGAAGCTCAGCGACTTACCGAGCATGGGGCCGAGCGCTGCTGCCAACGGATCGGCATCGTCGGTCGGATCGTCCGTGTCAGAGTCGAAACTGGCAGGCGCTTGCGCCGTTTCCATAAACATCGCCACGCGATCAAACGTAAGCGTCACACGCGATGCGCCATTGGCAGTTCCTTTGCCAGATTCTCGCTTGACAGTGCGGAGTCGCGTTGACTTCCGCGTGACACCCTCTTCTCCGAAGAAACCGCCGCGCGAGAATGTCTCGATGTCATCATTCATCTCAACAAACTGGGACGTGCCCGAAGACGTATTTCGCGAAAGCATGACCTCCGCCGGCTCGTCGCCGTTGGCGTCATTACCGCAATAAGTTGCTGCCACCAAGACGATCAAAGCGCCGAGTTTTGATTTCGTGTTTGACATGGGTCGTTACCGATTTTTCTTGTTGGTTTTCAGACTACTGAACTAGTCAGCGGATTTAGCCGGACCGCCCTTGAGATCCAGGCAGATCACGCGCTTCATGTTGCGGGCGAATAGCTTGCCATTGTCGAGAACCGAAACCGTCCAGCACTTGCCCGACAGAACCTCCGCGTCGGTGAGGGCTTCAAAACCGCTCGGTGAGACAGGGGCAATCTGCAACCGACCGGATTGCGTCAACAGCAAAAGATGACCGTCGGCCATTACGAGCGTTCCATGCTTAACCTTTCGGACCCGCCACTTTTCTTCGCCGGTTTTGAAATCCACACAGGCCAGCGCCTTCTGATCGCAGCTGTACAAATTGCCCTCGTGCAAAATGCACGATTGAAACTTGTTCATCAGCACCCGACTCTTCCAAACTTCGGTCGCAACCAGATTCTTGCCGTCGGCTTCGAGCTTGAACAACCCGCACCCGGTTTCATAACCCGAAGTCAAGAACAGATAGCCATCATGATAAATCGGAGCGGCTGCATTGACCTTGTAGTTGGTTTTCCAGGGAATCCGCGACACCAATCGTCCCGACTTCGCGTCAACCACGATCGCCGACTCACCTGTGAACCCGACGATGTAACGCTTATCCTTGTATGTAAAAGGATATGGCGTCGAATAACCAGCCGGGTCGTCGCCCGTGTGCCACTTCTTGGCACCGGTAATTCGATCGAACGCGATCAGCGCCCCCTCGTTATTTCCAGCGGACGAAATCGCCAGATCGCCTTCAATCAATACCGAACCACTGTAACCCCACGTTGGCGCATGGTTGAATTGATGGCTCCAAACATCCTTACCCGTCTCGGCGTCAACACAAACCAGCTTGCCGCTTGCGCCTTGAATGTAGACCTTACCGTGTGCAACGGTGGGAGTCGCGCGGGTGCCATCTCCAAAACTGTCGCGAAATGCCGGTCCGAATCGGTTGAGCCAGTTTACCTTCCCCGTCTTGGCGTCGAGGCAATACAACGTCTGCTGATCCTCGCTCGTCCCACAGGTGTACAACTTATCACCCACCACTGCGAACGAACTGAACGCCGAACCAATATCACGTTCCCAAACGAGCGGGATCGGTTCCTTCCACTCCTTGACGAATCCCGTCTCGCGGCTGATACCATCGTAGTTGGCGCCGCGAAAACAGGTCCAGTCCGCCATGGCCATTTGGCCTGCACAAAACGATGCGGACACAAATGCCGCGATTGCGATTAACTTTCGATTCTGCATGAACATCTCCACCCACCAAAATTATTAAACACCGAACCCGAAAGGATAGGCATCTCTTCTCGATGAAACAAGCCGTCTACACGATTCCATACGATTCATGATTCTCCTTGGAATCGGCACTACTCACTACGCAACGCGGAGAGCATCGGTGATCGAAGCGTCGGAAGCAGCGCCACCAACCCCGTCACCACGCCAGCGAATACCACGCCAACCAACACCCAAACCAGAGACGCCCACGGAATGACGTCCACCCGATCCAAAAGCTGCGGCGACACCGCGACGATCGCAGCCACCACCGCCGACGCAATCCCTACGGCTACCAACATCACATTTTCTAGTAGCACACTTGATCCGATCATCGATTCCGTGAAACCCAACGCCCGCATCAACGCCAATTCGCGCCGCCGCTCCCACACATTGCGAAGCAGGACAGCCGTCAAACCGAACGACCCCAAAACCAGCCCCATTCCGCCTAGCGTTTGAAATGTCGAGAGGTACGTGTTCTGCACCGAAAAATACTCACGCAGCCGCACCGCCGATTCTTGAACGTCCAAACCGAAATCGGCTAGGCCTTTTTCCAGAATCGATTCAACCGGGTGGTCCGAATCGCTCGGAGCGTCGATTAAGAAAAACGCCCCGCCGCTCCTCGTTGGATACAACTTGCGAAACGTGTCGGCGTGAATGACCAGTTCGCTTTGAAGGACGCTGCCCTTGAGCAGGGCGACGAATCGCAATGTCACATCGCGTCCGCCCCCGTCTTGGATCACGACATCTTTCCCCAACCCCGAATGCATCTGCCATTTGACGACGGCTTCATCACCGATGACGGGAATTGCGCCGTCATCGAATTCGATGCGCAATGCCATCCACGGATTATTCGATTCCACCGAACTCGCATCGGTGACAGCGCTGAAATTGAATCCACCGCGTTCGATCAAGACATCGGGCGCGCCGATGATTCGTGGCTGGGTGGGTACATATAAATTCTGGCAACTCGTTTCGTCACCTGGAAGCAACGAAAACGGGATGATCTTGCACTTTGCTAGTTGATCGTCCGACGCCGAATCGAATCCCAGCGACTCACGACCTTTCGCCGTAGCCAGCGAATACGGCAGCGACACATCGGATTCGGCGACGAGATTGAAACCGCCAGCCGAATGCGTTGAAGCGGTATCCACATTGAGTCGAAACGCCTGCAATGACAGAACCAGAAACGCCCCGCAAGCAATCAGTGCGCTGGTCAAGATGCTTCGACCGGGGTGGCGGGCAGCATTACGCACGCCAAGTTGAATCCACGCCTGCTTGGAATTGACCTTGAGCGTCCTCGTCGAGAACAACGCTGCCCCAAAGAACCCCAACATCGCCGCAAGCGTCGCCGACCCCGATCCGAAAAAAGCACCGGCCTGTGCGATTCCATCGAGACCCATGCCAAACACCGCAGTCACTATCGCCACGATCAAACATGCCGTCGAACCAATAAGCCATCGCCGACGCAATGAGGACTGTCGCCGCGGACCGCTTTGGACGTTGGTCCCGCTCAGCAGGGCTGAAGGTGCCACGTTGAGACACCCGCGCTGTGCTCGAGCAATCGAAATCAGCGACACAATAACACCCAGCACGCCACCAGCCGTCAACGAAATCCATGAGAAGTGCAGATTCAAAAATGGTGCGTTGACGGCATCAGACCACCACGACTTCAGACCAGCCAGCATCAGCCACGAATAACCATACGCACCGGCCAAGCCGATCGCACTGCCGACGACCGCAACGACCAACCCTTCCGAAATCAGATGCCGGCGGATCTTTGCATCCATAAAACCAACCGCCGCCAACAATCCGATTTCCCGGCTGCGCCTCTCAACATTCAACCGCGAAAGCAGCAAGACCAGCATCATCGACGACGCCAGCAAAAAGAAACTGAACGCAACAAACAGCATGCCGAAATCCGTACTGCCCGCGCCAGCCGCCAGCGCATTATCGCGAACGGGTAGAATCTGAAGACGCGCCGCATTCAAGTCGAGTTTCTTGGTCAGCGCCGTGCGCAATTCGTCTGCGAATAATTCGACGTCGGCATCTGCAGGCGGGCGAAATCGCAGTGACGTGTAGCGGCCATGCGGACTTTCGGGATCGTGCCAGAGACGCAGGCCATCCTCCAAGCTGACGATCGCCTTGGGGACGGCTCGATACTTATCCCAATAATCTTCGTCGCGATCTTTGATTCGCTTCAAATCAACGGGGAACGGAGGATCCCAATCGGACACCTTCGCCGCATCGGTGATGCCAGGGTAGGCTGGCGTTAGTCCGCGATCGATCGCCGCGCCGGACATCGCCACGCTCGCGACCAATTCAAATTCTGCGGTGCGTTCGTCAAGTGCCCCATCATCTTGCAAGTCGTAGTAGTCGACTTGCACGCGTTCGCCGACAGCCGCTCCCAACGCATCCATCGCCCATTCATTGAGCACAATCTTACGGGGTCCAAACTCGCCGACCGTCCCTTTCGAAGTCGGCATGGATGAAAGCGTAAAACTGTCGCTACCAAGTGCGACTACTGTCGAATAAGGGATGCTGACTTCTTCACCGCCCCGTTGAATGCGGATTGCGTTGGCGAGGTTGGCCATCACGGGCTCGGCGGTGGTTTGCAAATCTTTTGCGACGGAATTCACCAACGCCTCAATCGCCGGATCGATCAACAATTGATCCGATTCAATCGACACGTAGCGAAGATCGGCATCGGTGCGCACGGTCAATCCGACATCCGCGAGTTTCAGCCGCGATTGGATCAATTCGCCGATGTCCACGACATCCGTTGCGGTGTCACCATGGTCCGCCTGTGCGAACAGAATTGCGTTGGCTTTACCGGGCTGTTCAAGTTGACGTTGCAACAACTCGCGCGATACGAATGCGTTTCGCGGGGATTGCTGTTGAGGACTCAGCGCGATGCCAGCCAACCCGTCATCGGCTACGATCGCCAGGACCGTCAGTCGCATGCGCGTGGTAACATCGTCCCGCCGCCCCAGCAACGTATCCGTCGCGATGGGAGACGCCTTGCCCAGACGCAACAACACCGCATCCCCCACCGCCGCACCCAACTCAGCCGCGAGCGATTCGTTGAGCACGACTTCGCGTCCAACCGGCGCAAGCGGCGCACTTGCGACGTCATCGGCATCGAACGCCCAGAACTGATCGTCAATCCCCCAGATCGAAGTCCGGTTCACCCGCGCTTCGCTGCTTGCATGTACCGCACTGCCGCGCACCGTGATGACCGACGCGGCAATCGCCTCCGGTGTCTCAGCCAGGCACTCGTCAGCCAGTTCTTCACGAAAGAACCGTCCCGCCATCGCCGCAACATCAACCCGCCCCAACCGTCGCAGGGCTTCTTGGCGCAGACTGCCGCGCACCGAATCGCCCACGATCATCGAACCGGCCAGCACGGCTACGCCCACCGCGACACCAAGCATGACGGCGAAATGTTCAAACCGGTAAAATGACAGACTGCGTCGCAGAAACATGCTGGACGATGGTGCAGGCTGGCCCGTATCGGGTCAAGTCCCCATGGCTGTTGAACGCTGGATGTGCAGAACGCTCCGTGTGGGCGATTCCGCCCCACAAATACCCACGCAAAGCCCCCGATTCGGTGCGAAGACAGCCCGAAATTATTGCGCGAGGTCCGGTCTTTCGCCTTGCCTGTACACAGACCGCGGACCATAATGCCACGAGTTGGGGGATCATTATGGGACCGCGCCGGGGGGTAGTCGGAACCACATGTCCAAACGGGCGAATCCGTAGAAACGGGCTCGCTCCACGCATACGATCTTGCACAGCAATGGGGTTGCTTCGATTTGAGTACCGCCAACCAAGGTTTTTAACGAAACGGTGTTGCCCGTCGGGGCGCGCCGCTACTTGCATATTTGGAATTTGAGACGTACCGCTGTTTTGTAATGAGAGGTCATTATGTCAACATTCGGGCAAACAACCAACGTGTTTCGGGCATCGCTGCTAGTCGCCATTGCAGCCGTCATCGGATTCGCCAATCAAGCGTCCGCGCAATGCGCATTCTTCGACGACTTCCAACGACCGGA
>BQJS01000151.1 GCA_021604825.1 Phycisphaerae bacterium
TTGGGCGATCGACGTTATGCCCACAAGCAAGCCGCTGCGGCTGATTTGGTGCCATATGAACCGTCGTACAAATTCGTAACGGGCGGCGAGTTGCTCTACACCGTTGCAAGGGTAGACGACCACTTGGCCAAGCGAGACGCCCAACGCGTCGACGAAAAAATCAATTCG
The DNA here is from genome assembly GCA_021604825.1 of Phycisphaerae bacterium. Next base: position 169 of record BQJS01000151.1, read on the forward strand.
CCAAGCGATGTCGTAGCCCCGTAAGTGCATTTGAGCGCGAAGATATCGTTGAAATACCCGGGCGAAGTAGTCTGACCCCTTCACGCGGTCTATAGTTTGGAGAAGAACTGGCGAACACCCCCGTCGCCGTGTGGGCTGAAACCAGTCTTTAACGCCTGAGAAAACGAGCCATGTTCAAAACCCAAGTTAGCCTGTTCGCTGTCGTCATTGCATCCACAATTATGATCGCGCCGGCGCATGCACAGCAATCAACAACTCAGCCACCCGCCGCACCTGCATCATCGGTTGCCCAGAAGACCATGACACCGGTCAACGCAACAACCGGTTCGACCCAAGCCAAAACCGTCGCGTCGAATCCAAGCGCACAACCCAAGGCGTCGCTGGCTGCGAACACCAATGAAAGTGCGATGAAAGCAACGGTTGTCGAAGTCAAAGGTACGGTTGAAACCGCGCCGGATGGCACCGACCCCACCGACATCAAGGCGTGGAAGCCGATCAAGGAAGGCGATCAGCTTGGCCAAAACGTGATGATTCGCACCGGTTTGCGATCGCGCTGTGTGCTGATGTTTGGCGAGGAGCCCAATCAGACGGTCATCAGCGTGCGTCGCGCAACACTTGCTCGAATCAGTGAATTCGCCAAGACCCCGACCGAGCAGCGCATCCGCATGGGATTGGGATACGGCGCGATTCGAGGCGGCAGTAGTGAGGGGACATTGCGCAGCGACGTGGTCATCAACTCAACCGTCGCAACACTAGCCAAACGCGGCACCGAAGGATTCGAACTGGAAGTCGAACCGACCACCGGTCGCTTCCGAATCTCGCTGGCCCAATCCGGATTGGTCGAAGCGCTCTCAAGACTCAACAATCAGCGACGCACCGTGTCGCCGGGCCAATACGCCACAAACGGCAATATCGCCAAGATGTGGGTCAACCAGGACATTTTCGATCGATGCGTTCGCTTCTACGAATCAGAAGCCGTCAGCGATAGCGATTTGAATTTCATCGCCAAGGAAACTACTGGACTCTCGAACCTCGGACCAGCTGGCAGGGGTCTATTCGGGACCTCAGGGCGCAACTTTGGCAGCATTCTCAATCGCATTCAGAACAACCGAGGACGGATCAACCCCGCGACCTTGATGCTTCTGCAAGACGGCGCGATCCCAAGACCCGAAGGCAGCTTCGGATTCGGACAGACGTTTCGCGTCCTCACGCCGCATTTTGAACGGCCCGCGATCCGACGCGCCACCTTCCGCGTACCGCGACCAGCCACCCTTATGCCCACTCGGTTGATCAGGCACAGATCCGGTTCCCGGCGCTAGTGCATCCTAATGGCCAGAATCTCGGGTAGTCCCCCAACCGTCACTCCCGCGCATGCGGGAGTCCAGAACGGACGATGAGTAACTTACGTCGCATGGATTCCAGCCCGCACATGGTGCGCGAAATGACACCAACCCAATTTCACATCCGAGTTGCTCCCGCCCAACGCGACATCTGCCGATGCAAGTGTTATCATGACACTTTGCCCATCCACTCTCGAATTGGTCCCATTCGATTTGGAGCGACCGAGCATGTCTTCCATCGTCAACGCGAGTCGCCCCAAGAAGTCCGGTCCGAATTCTGATCAGACCAAACCGGTTCTTTTTGAAATCGCGTGGGAAGTGTGCAACCAGGTCGGTGGAATCTACACCGTCTTGCGCTCCAAAGCGGCTGTCACCACCGAAGACTGGGGCGATCGATATTGCCTCATCGGACCCTACGTCGAAGAGAAAGCCGCCGTCGAATTCGAAGAATTGGAACTGGGCCCGACGCTCGGAAAGACGATCGAGACGCTTCGCGCAACCGGCATGAAGATTCATTACGGTCGCTGGCTCGTCACCGGTAACCCGCGCGTACTGCTCATCGACGTCGGAGCATCCGCCCACAAGCTCGACGAATTCAGGCATTCCTTCTGGACAGACTGCCAGATCAATTATCCCGACGGTGACACCGAAACCAACGACTGCGTGTCGTTCGGCTATCTGCTTGCCCAATTCTTCGAGGCGCTATCGAAACAACTGAATAATCGCCGCCCGATCATCGCCCAGTTCCATGAATGGTTAGCCGGGGCGGCGATCCCGATCATCAAGAAACGCGAGCTGCCGGTCGCAACCATCTTTACCACCCATGCCACGCTGCTGGGACGATACCTGTGCGCTTCGACGCAGAATTTCTACGAACGCCTGCCGTGGATCAACCCGGATCAGGAAGCCGGCGACCGCCAGATCTATCACCGATACTGCATCGAACGGGCAGCCGCCCACGGTGCCGATGTCTTCACCACCGTTTCGGACATCACCGCCATCGAAGCTGACCACCTGCTCAAGCGTCGTCCTGAAAAAGTGCTGCCCAACGGGTTGCGGGTCGAGAAATTTGCAGCGATCCACGAATTTCAAAACCTCCATCGTGAGGCAAAAGAAAAGATCCATCATTTCACGCAGGCGCACTTCTTTCGATCGTCACCGTTCGACCTGGACAAGACGATCTACATGTTCACGTCGGGGCGCTATGAGTATCACAACAAAGGCATCGACGTATTCATTGAAGGTCTCTCCCGACTCAACAACCACCTGATGCACGCCGGATCCGATGTCACCGTCGTGGCGTTTATCGTGACCGCCGCCCCAACGCATCATCTCAACATCAAAGTGCTGCAAAACCATTCGATGTTGGCCGAACTCAAGAGTTGCTGCGAAGACGTCGCCCGGAGTTTTCAAAAACGACTCTTCGACGCAACGGCACGCGGTGAACTGCCACCGACCGAAGACCTGCTATCTAACGATGAAATCGTGATCCTCAAACGACTGCTGCACTCGCGATCCCAAACAGAGCTTCCACCGATCGTCACCCATCACATGGTGGACGATGCAGCCGACCCGGTGTTGGCCCACCTGCGACACCGGCACCTGTTCAACAACAAACACGACCGCGTGAAAGTCGTGTTCCATCCCGAGTTCATCAACCGCACCAACCCGCTGTTTTCGATGGACTATCCGGAATTCGTTCGCGGCTGCCACTTGGGCGTGTTCCCGTCGTACTACGAACCATGGGGCTACACGCCAGCCGAGTGCGCCGTCATGGGCATCCCGTCAGTGTGTACCGACCTATCCGGATTCGGCGCGTTCATGCAGGCGAAGTTTTCCGATCACGATGAAAACGGAATCTTCGTCCTAAAGCGTCGCCACTGCGATTCAGAAAGTTCGATCGACCAGCTAGCCGACATCATGATTCGATTCTGCGCATTAGACCGTCGCCAACGCGTCCAACTACGCAACCGAGTAGAACGCCTGGCCCAATGCCTGGACTGGACCGAGCTAAACCCCGCCTACGAAGAAGCAAGGGCGCTGGCCATGCAACGCGCCTACGGCGAAGCCGCCGTCAAGCAGCATTAGTTGACCGTCAATTTCTTGGAAACCGCATCACGCATGAGTGGCCCATCTCATCCTGAGATGGGGGACGCGATGATCAGCGCCCTTAACCGCCCATGTGAATCGCCAGGCGTACTTCGCCGCCAAATCACGAAGATGTCGCAATCGATGACGTTGGGAATCTAGAAAGCACCTTCGGCGCTTTGCAACTTATAGGCGGGCCATTAATTATAGCTCATCAAGAGCTTCAAACAGCAATTCACGAACGTTATCTCGTTCAAACGTATCGAAGTTACAGTCCTGAATAGCAAGGCTTGTATAATCATAGAGCGTTTGAAACCGGCTTCTCAAATCCTTATTGTCTTCGAGGCAATAAAGCAATGCGTACGCATCTGTGTAATCAACCTCGCCGTCTGCAAGTATGTCATCAATAAGCGATTTGAAATCGCTAAATCCTCGTTGCTTCGGCGCCTCAACAGGCACCGAAGTCGGAGCCATCTCTTGGAGCTTAAGAAACACGCTTGCACAGGCAATCGCATCTTCCCTGGCATTGTGATGCTTGAACTTCGGCAGCCTAAAGTGCTTTACAAGTGATTTGAGTTTATGATTCTTAAGATGCGGCAGACGCTCTCGTGCAATCAAGCAAGCATCGGTGTATTCAAAGTGCAACCCTAAACCAAAGTAATCCGAGAGAGCATCGAGAACTTGTTGATCGAATCTGCTGTACGCAACAAGTGGAAGGCCAAAGCACTCCTCCAACATCGGGAACAATGCTTCAAAGGACGGCATTCTTGACGTGTGTTCGTCCGTGATTCCATGAATTTGCGACTGAAACGGTGCGTGGCCGCCAACTGGCTTGATAAGATATTCTTGCGATTCAGTAATCTCCCCGTCCACGACTCGTGCGTATCCAATCGCGCACGCGCTAACCCGCCTAGAATTCGCAGTTTCGAAATCGATTGCAATGAAATCGCGCATCGGTAATCCTTTCAAGTCGTGACGCTATTCATCCAACTCCCTTGCCTTCGACAGGGCCGAAGCCATTAGCCCGGCAGGCACCGAAACCAAACCCAGCCCGATCATCAGAACAATGAATGTAAAAATGCGCCCGCCCGTTGTAATAGGGTACACGTCTCCATAGCCGACGGTTGTAAGCGTGCAAATAGCCCACCAAAACGATGTGAACACAGAGCTAAACGCCTCGGGCTGTGCGGTGTTCTCGAAATAGTATATTCCAACAGCGGCAAAGTAGAGCATCATTAAAGAGACGATCCCAAACAAGACGAGTTCTTCCCGAGCAATCAACAATGCCCGGTGAATTCGGCTAACCGCCTTGCTGTATCTTACCAACTTGAATGCTCTTAATAATCGAAGCAGTCGGACCGCTCGGATGGACCGAAGGTCTATGCCGGAAGCGACGTAGAAAGGCAGGATCGCGGCAAGATCAACGATGCCGAAGAAGCTGAAGACAAATGCCGATTTGTTGTCTGCAACCATAAGTCGCAATATGTATTCAACAGTGAATACAATCACCGTCGCGACCTCGATGTAATAAAGCCAACTACGAGTAGCCCCGTTCAAATCAGGAATAGTCTCCAGTGAGAACGTAACAAGAGACAAGACGATGAGAGCTTGAAGACAGAAATCAAAGATGCGCCCCGGCCCCGTATCGCTACACTCGATGATGTTTTTCAAGCGAGTCATTCTTGTTCCGCAGATCCGAATAAACTTGGCCCGAGTAGTTCATCTCATTATGAGGTGAAGGGCGCGATGATCATTATCCTGGAATCGCGAGTTTATCGCCATGCAAAGCGTATCGCCAAATACTGAGGTAGCTACGTTCGGCGACTTTATGCACTTAGAAGAGCGATCGGCGTTTTGCAGCTAATCATCGGCTCCCCCATGTTTGAAAACATGGGCCACCTTTATGAATTGCTTTCGTTCTTGCTCTTATCCAGCCGGCCTAGCAGCAGCGTGCAGATGAATCCGGCTATGAACATTAGCGAGGCGAGTGCGATGTTCTTGGAATTGAAATCGGATTTCTTGCGTTCTTTCCAATGTTCGATGATGTAGCCGGCCCGCGCTTCGATGCCTTCGACTTCGGCGACGCCTTCCAAACCGGCGGCGTTGGCGTATTCGACGAGTTGCAATTCGGTGCATCGATTGAGCGCTTTGAGTTGCGGCGTTTTGTCGAACGGCCACAAGCCGATGACGGAACCCAGCAGCATCCCCAACAACACGCCGAGGGTCACATCCTTGTGTTTTCGCAGCAGGTACTTGAGCAGATTTGAAAGGCCGACGATTCCGATGACCGCACCGATCCCCACGGGCGCGAGAATTCGAAACGCTTTGAAGTTGCGATCCTTCAAGTCAGCCACCGCACCGATGACGCGATCGTATTGGTCGAGAATCAAAAGCATGTACGAACCGCTGATGCCCGGCAGCACCATCGTCGTCGAACCCACCACACCCGAAGCGACATCCATCACGGGGTTGCGCGGCATCGCCACATAGTCCTTGGCCAACACAATGCCAACCATCAGCGCGATGCCAGCCAGCGCTCCTCCGATCGACTTCGGGGTGGCACGACCGATCATCTTGAGAAGTAGCGGCGCACCTCCCAGCGTCAATCCAATAAACAACGCGAACATCAGCGGCGCATGCCATAGGAGCAACGACAGAATCACGCTCGAAAGCGAGAAGATCGAAACGCCCGCGAACCCCATCACGAGCGCCAGGAAGACAATCCGCCGCCAAGAAAACCGAAACGAACTGATCTCCGCCACCGACGCGATGAATTCTTCATAGATGCCAATAGCCAAGATCATCGTCCCGCCAGACACACCGGGGATTAGGTTGGCGATACCCATCAGCACGCCACCGACAGCCACAATGCACCCCCAGCCGGCTGACATCAACGACTTATGCTCTTCGTTTGATTCCGACAATTGAAACTCCTAGAAAACGAATCCACTCGACGCCAACCGCAAGACCAAACGGGGCGGGCCAACCTTGTATCGACTCAATGCCGGCGCGTCGAGTGTCTGCCGACATCGCCTTAATTCCGGGAGGGCAAATTGGACGACGCGCGTTATAATCCCGTCCCAACGAAATCCCAATCGGAGACCCCAATCGCTTGCCCAACAAACCCGCCACACGCAAATCCGACGTCGGCCACAAACCGGTCATCGGCCACAAGCCTGTCATTGGACTCACGGGCGGGATCGGGTCCGGCAAGTCCACAGTGGCTTCGGCATTCGCGCAGGCTGGCTGTGGGGTCATTACGTCTGACGAATTAAACAGCGCCCAACTCGCCAACCCCGAAGTCATCGCAGAACTCGTCTCCTGGTGGGGCGAGAAAATTCTCGACACCACAGGCCAACCCGACCGCAAAGCCATCGCCTCCGTCATCTTCAAAGATCAATCGCAGCGAAAACGCCTCGAGGGGTATCTGCACCCCCGAATCGCGCTTGAAAGCGATCGCATGATGGCCGAATTCCAGGCCGACCCAAGTGTCCGGGCGGTGATTCTGGACAGCCCGCTCCTCCTGGAAGCCGGTCTGGACACCAAGTGCGATGCCGTCATTTTCGTCGATGCCGACGATCAAACCCGCCTTTCGCGGGTCATGCAAACCCGTGGCTGGTCTGAGGATCAGTGGCGTCGGAGAGAAAAATCGCAGTTTGCACTGGACAAGAAGCGTGGCAAAGCCGATCATGTGTTAGCAAACAACTCGTCGAACCTCGATGAACTGCGCTCCTCTGTTGACGACATTCTGCGATCCATTGAACTAAGCCTGTCGTCAACCGATTGATCTCTATATTGACAGATCCGTAACGGGCCAATCATTTGCGATAGGCCAATTACTTGCGATAGGTCAGAATTGCCCATCAAGAGTCGCTTATCCGCGATGATCGACTTTGCGAGGTAGGCAGCCGTTGCAATTGCGACGGCGGAATAGTACAAGAGCATTAAGAACAGGATGAACGTCACCACGAAAAGGTGGCTCCCTCAAAATGCAAGAGTGACCAAGGGTCAAAAAACGACCCCAACCGCTCTATTCACTTCAAATAAAGCCAACGATTCCATGATATCGGTGCCTCGTTTGGTGCGCCGCAAATGGTTAGCAAAGTGTCTCAAACCCATATGTCTCTAACACAACAATTAAGCTCAGACTCAGGTCGACCCCTTTGGAGGTTAAATTTCGATGGCAGGTAACACCGGCCGCTCACGCAGCAGTTCGTCCAAGTCTTCTTCCAAGACTTCATCAAAGACTTCAAAATCCTCTTCCTCAAAACCAACCACCAAAAGGAAGAGTGCTTCGACGTCAAAGCCACGGTCCACACCGCGCGCCAACACCGCCGTCGCCGAAGCCGAACCTGAAGCAGTGAAGAATCCACCGCCAGCCAATGGCGATGAAGCGCCGGCCGATCCAGAGACCCATGCCAAATACGAAGAGGTCAAGCGTGGCAGTGTCCACATCACCGAACTTCAGAAAATGACGGTGACGGAACTCCACGAAGTCGCACGCGGCGAAGGCCTCGAAGAACACAGCGGGTTGAAGAAACAAGACCTGATCTTCCGCATCCTCAAGCAACGCATCCACCAAACCGGCATGATGTTCGGCGAAGGTGTTTTGGAAATCCTTCCCGATGGTTTCGGCTTCCTGCGTAGCCCCGAATACAACTACCTGCCCTGCCCCGACGACATATACGTCAGCCCCTCGCAAATCCGCCGCTTCGGTTTGCGCACGGGCCACACGGTCGCAGGACAGATCAGACCGCCCAAGGAATCAGAGCGATACTTCGCGTTACTTCGCGTCGAAGCGATCAACTTTGCCGACCCGGATGAAGTCACCGATCGCACCAACTTCGAGGACCTCACCGCGCTGCATCCTGAAAAGCGGTTGATCCTCGAAACCGATCCGAACGAAGTGAACATGCGCATCGTCGATCTCGTTGCGCCCATCGGTATGGGACAGCGTATGCTCATCGTCGCACCGCCGCGTACCGGTAAGACCGTCCTCTTGCAGAAGATGGCCTGCGCCATTTCCAAGAACCACCCCGAAGCCTACGTCATCATTTTGCTGATCGACGAACGCCCGGAAGAGGTCACCGATACACAGCGCAACACGCCGGCAGAAGTCGTCAGCTCAACCTTCGACGAGCCAGCCTCCCGTCACGTGCAAGTGGCTGAGATGGTCATCGAAAAAGCACGTCGCCTCGTAGAGTACGGCCGCGACGTGGTCATCCTGCTAGACTCGATCACGCGCCTAGCCCGCGCCCACAACACCGAGATCCCCCACTCCGGAAAGATCCTCTCCGGTGGTGTCGACGCCAACGCCCTGCAGAAACCAAAGCGATTCTTCGGAGCAGCCCGTAACATCGAAGAAGGCGGCTCGCTAACGATCATCGGCACCGCGCTGGTAGACACCGGCAGCAAGATGGACGAAGTCATCTTCGAAGAGTTCAAAGGAACCGGTAACGCCGAACTGCACCTGGACCGCCGTCTCGTAGACAAGCGCGTCTGGCCAGCAATCGATGTCGCAGCCAGCGGAACGCGCAAGGAAGAATTGCTCCTGGATCCAAAGGAACTAGAACTGGTCTACCGCCTGCGCCGAGTCCTAAGCGACATGAACCCGGTAGAAGCAATAGAACTCCTGCGAACCAGACTAAGCAAATCGAGAACCAACGCGGAGTTCCTGATGACCATGAATCTGGCGTAGGGTTAGCGATAGTACCTGGGAATTGGGCCGTTAGAATAGGTGGATGATGTCTTGCGGCATGCGCCTATGGTACTTTGGGGGTCCGCTTGGTTTAAGGCGAACATGCGTGCCGAACTATTTCACCGCGGCGCGGAATCCGAACGCTACACGTCCTGCTGATCAATCTCCGAAGAGAGCTTGCAGGATAGCGAAGTCGGCTAAGTCGGAGTCACCGTCTCGATTCACGTCGAAGCATTGGCACCCAGCAACATCCGGCCCGAGCAAGCATGACTCTAAATCTGTGAAATCATCTAGTTCGAGGGTTCCATTACTTGAACAATCGCCCGGAACACTACCCTGGAATTCGAAAGCCCCCATGTCAAGATATGCTACGGCACCACTTCCGGTGTCGACGGCCCCGAAGACATCCTGAAGACGGACATCGCGATTCAGATCGACGCCACTTCCACCTCTGGCGATAAAGTACGCGTCAAAGCTCGCCGCATCAATTGCGGGCGAACCCAACGTCAACTCAAAATCTTGTCCTTGTGAGTCAACGAAGTCAGGGTCGACATCGAGCACATGCATGCCTCCTTGCCATCCGCCCTCCACGATGGAATGATTGAAATCAATGGTGGCGCTGCCACTGCTTGTGGATGTTGGGCTGACATGCTCCCAGACAATCGAGTTCACAATGTTGATAGCCGCCGTATCTCGGGCATAAATAGCATGCCCAGCACTCGAGGCTTGGTTTTGACTCCAAGTACAATTCGCGAAGTCACCGAAGCTGTTACTGTTGGCGTACACTGCACCGCCAAGTCCGCCTGAGGCACTTACCTCGTTCGCAACAAAAAGACAGTTTAGCGCATGAACTTGCGACGCGATCAATGCAACTGCACCGCCTTCCGCTCCTGATGTGGTTCCACGGTTCGCAAGGAATTGGCACGAAACGATCTCGGCGGCACCGCCTTCCCGGACGTATATGCCTCCCCCGCGCCAATTGGCGATATTCTGGTCAAGTGTGCTATGTACGATTCTTGATCTACCCCCATCGCTATAAAATGCCGCCCCATTGGGTGCAGAGTTGCTGGAAAACATGCAATCTTCAATCTTAGGGCTAGTGTCATTCTCGTGAATCGCCCCGCCGCGGCTGGTGGCGGTGTTCTGATCGAACACACATCCTTCAAAACTGGGATCGCTACTGAATGTTCCCGACTGTGCAGGCAAGCAAGAAACCGCACCCCCGATCACCGCTTGATTAAGTTCAAATGTGCAGTTGCGAATCGTCGGACGCCCGCCCCGAATGAGCAAGCCTCCTCCGTGCCGCAGTAAGCCCGTTACACCATTGGCATTTCCTTTCGTGATCGTGAATCCATCGATTACCGAAGTCCGATCACATCCGCTCCCAACCAGAACGTGGTAGCAATTATCTGACGAGTCTCCATTTGTACCGATGTCGCCGCTCAAGATTGTGGGGTTCGTTTGGACGTCGCGTTGCTGTACGAAATTCTCAGTGCCAGCGAAACCACCGAACAACTCAACGTTGTTCCGCAATCCAAACGAAGCCGATCTCGCGTCGGCGGGGTTGTCCGAACGCATGGGGTAATACACTCCACCTGCAACCCAAATTTGAACAGGTATGCCGCGTCCGCCCAATTCTGCCCCCAGACACAGTGCCTCGTCGAGGTCTTGAAAAGCGTCTCCCCAGGATGCTCCATCGGCGAGTCCCAAAGCTTGATGATCGACGTACACGACAATTGGATCGGTTGAGCATCGATCATTTACACCGTCACCATCCCAATCATCAGCACAGAGGGTCCCATCCCCAAAATATGTCCCGCCGGCCTGAATGCAATTAAACTCGGTTTCACTTGTGCAACTCGATCCACCTCCATGACAGCACGCACCGTTCGCAGCGGCGATGGTTGCCTCCACAGAAGCCGTAACACCGGCAGTGGTCATGTCCATCGGTGTCACTTCGCACTTCACTACGGCACCAGCCGGCGCAAAGTGGTGCTGAATGGCGTCCGAAGAAGCCGCCGAGGTCACGCTTCGCATCTCATTAGAATCAACCGTCCAAACATATTCGTACCGCAATAAATCGTAGTCCAAGTCGCTAAGCAATGCGTCACCCTCGACGCTGCACACCAAGACATCGGCCTCACTCGGATTGGGAGGATCCAACCGTACGGTGATTGGCTCGGGGGCTCTGTTTTGGATGTCAGCCGAACCCGCTACGACCAAGAACGGAACGGTCAATTCCAGTTCTCCATTCAAGTAGATGCGAAACTGCCACTCGCCTAGTTGCGGTGGATTGCCTGGCAAAGCAAATCCCTTGCGACGGAATGTCCGACGGAATTCCTCATCGCCTGCGAGAGATTGCGTTGCATACGTTGTCGTTCCATTGGAGGACACCAATTCATAGCTAAGACAAGGCGATGTGTTCAACGGACACGGATTGAGTTCCGGGTCGCCTCCGTCGGCGGGAATATTGTATAAGTACACCCAAACGGTGAACGTAGGATCTGAACGTGCAATATGTCCAGTTCGCGGAAGTGGAGATTCCCAACCGTGCCAATCCGCGGGGTCGGTATAAAAACCAATGTCACCGATCCAGAATTCTGGATCGATGAAAGGTTGATCTGCGAATTCGCTGGGCCCCGCGCGACAGGGACCACTAAACGGCTCAATGAGTTGTCCGTAGTCAGACGTTTCCCAATGAAGGTGAGGCCTGAACTTGGTGCTGCTGGAACCCATTAAACCTATTTGCTCGCCAGCCCGCACGAATTGACCGGCCCCAACGCTTACACTGCCCATGCGCAAATGCGAATAATACGAAATTCGACCGTTGCCATGATCGATGGTCACGCTGTTTGCCGGGGTTAGGCAA
>BQJS01000152.1 GCA_021604825.1 Phycisphaerae bacterium
GGTCAACCGAAGTCTCGCCCTTCTCGACACCATGGGCGAATTCCATGAAATCTTCCGGGGTGACGTACCCACCGATTCGATCGAATTCACTACCGTCCGATTTAAGGAAGAGAAGCGTTGGATAAGACTCAATCCGAAACCTGTCGGCGAGTGCGATTTCTCGCTCGGCATCGTACTTAACGGCGATGGCTTTTTCCGTCAGCCACTTCTGAACCTTAGGGTCGGGAAACGTACCTTGATCCATCATCTTGCATGGAGCGCACCAGGTCGTGAAGAAATCGATGAAGATGAATTTCTTCTCCTTGGTCGCCTTGGCAACAGCATCATTGAACGAAAGCGATTGAAATGCGCTACCGCCAGCTTGTGCCTGCGCAGCAATCGCTAACACAGCCACCAACATGGTCAAGGCCAGGCACGTTCGATTGAATTTATCCACCGGTTTTCCCTTCTAACTTAAACAAGAACCCGCAACCGTTCGTCTACTGCTTCCAGATCGCCGGGTTACGGGCAAGATGCGACCTAATTAACATCAGGGCCAACCACGCGTCGTGGCCGGCGTATCCCACCTTTTATCGTATTCCCCTTCTGCGTTCGATCCATGCCCCCTTTTTCGGTTCGGACAAGTATCGACGAAACGGTTTCCGCATCGCGATGGGCTGTAAATGACCCCATCAGCAGCGTTTGCCCCACGGTCGTCCAATTGGTCAAGACGTGGAACACCTGCTTGCGGGCCATGATTTTGAACCGACCCGTCAGTTTTTCGCCCGGCAGCAGCTTCACACTCACAACGCCATTTAGAGATGCAAACCGCTCATGCTTGCGATCATGATGCCAGAAACACCGAAGCGCCCGCCTTTCGACACGATATTCCCGCTCGTTGCCCCAGGGAATCCCATCAAGGACGAACGACATCATCATCCGATCGCCAGACTCTGCATCAACCGAACCACTCGCCAGCGCGATGCGAATCTGGTCGCCTTCAATGGACCACGCGCACGAGTCCGGGACCACTTCGACCGTCAAAGCATTTTCAGAATCGAGTCGCTTGAAATTGAGGTCCACAAAATGCAAAGATGCGCGATTGGCACATCCGCTTGCGATCAGAACCATCGCCAGCAAAGAAACTGCGACGCAACGTTGCGGACCAGCCAAGCGCCCACTCCGTGTTACATCCATCGCAAACCCTTCATCGTTTGTGGGTAGACCGTTGTAAGGTTGGCCGATATCGTCAGTTCGAAATCGATTTAGGGTAACGGAAACTGATCGCAAAGGGATCGCACTTCAGCCGCCACGCCATCAAGAACACCTTGCTCGCCCCCACTGCGTAATACGCGGTCTAGCATTGCGGCGATCGCATCCATTTCATTTGAACCCATTCCCCTGGTCGTGGTTGCAGGCGTACCGATACGCAATCCACTGGTGTGCATGGGCTTTCGCTCGTCGAAGGGGATCATGTTTTTGTTGACGATGATGCCAGCCTTTTCCAGCCAACCCTCGGCATCGTGTCCGGTGACGTCCGGATAGTTGGTTCGAAGGTCGAGCAACATCAAGTGATTGTCAGTGCCGCCAGAAACAATGCGATTGCCCAGAGATTTCAGCGCGTCAGAAAGATGCTTGGCATTGTCGAGGACTTGCCGCTGATACGAAGTAAATGCCGGCTGAAGCGCTTCTTTGAAGGCGATCGCTTTGCCCAAAACTGCGTGCATCAATGGCCCGCCCTGAATACCGGGGAAGATGCGCGAATCGATCTTTTTGGCGAAGTCTTCCTTGCACATGATCAAACCGCCACGCGGTCCGCGCAATGTCTTGTGCGTGGTCGTCGTGACGAATTCGGCTGTGGCGATGGGCGATGGATGCAAGTCCGTCGCGACCAAACCGGCGATGTGTGCGATGTCGGCGAGATGCAATGCTCCGACTTCGCTTGCGATTTCTGAAAACCGATTGAAATCAATGGTGCGCGGGTATGCCGACGCTCCGGAAATAATCAGCTTCGGCTTGTGCTCCTTGGCCAACCGATGGATTTCATCAAAGTCGAATTGCTCAGTCTCGGGATTCACGCCATACGAAACGATGTTGTAGAGCATCCCGCTGACGTTGACCTTCATTCCGTGAGACAGATGACCACCGTGCGAAAGATCCAGCGATAGCACCGTATCGCCTGGCGACAGGTGAGCAAGGAACACGGCAAAGTTGGCCTGACTTCCCGAGTGCGGTTGAACGTTGGCGTGATCGCAACCAAAGAGTTTCTTCACACGATCGCGGGCGAGGTTCTCAGCCGCATCCATGTTGTCGCAGCCGCCGTAGTAGCGCTTGCCGGGATAGCCTTCCGCGTATTTGTTGGTGAAGACCGAACCAACGGCTTCGCGCACTGCGGGTGACACGTGATTCTCTGAGGCGATCAACTCGATCGTGCCATGTTGCCGGGCTTCTTCAGCCGCCAGGATTTCCATCGCTTCCGAATCGGTGGCTGCAATGCTCGACGATGACGAATCGATTGATGTGGTCATATGCGTTTCCTTCCCTGCACGTGGTGGTTCTCGCCAACAGGTGTTTGCTGCGGACCGGTAGTGGTTGATTGTTGCATCTATCGACGCACTCGCTTGGAGACCTATAGCGGTTGCCTTCTCTATTTTCAACCGACAAACGCCACTGATCTGGATTACGACCGCTCCGCGAGTGAAGTTCGGGATTCTAAGATTGCCGAATTCTAGCAATGCCGGATTCTAGCACTGATCGCGCGAAAAAAAACCGCCCGCCCCAGTCGAAACCGGGACGGGCGGAATACGTCAAATGGAGTCATTCAATGACCTCCCTTGCGGGAGATCGAGAAGAATGACAGTTACGGGCCAGTGATCAACAACTGGAAGCTCTGCATATCGCACTCGTCGATAATGCCGTCGCCGTTGATGTCACCACAACCACAGGAGTAGAGTCCTGTCGCAGGTGTACCACCAAACGAACCAGCCACAATACCGGCACCAGCACCATTCGGTCCTGGTAGACCACTGCAGAAGCCCGGACAGTCGACGATGTCAGTCGAGACCTGGCTACCACATTCCTGCATCAGGAGGTAGTCAGCTGCATCAACATCACCGTCACCATCAAGGTCGCCCGCACCCTGACCGGCTGGGCAACACTCGTCCGGGATACCATCCGGACTCGGGAACTGATCGATACTGTTACCACCAGCACCTTGAAGGTCAGAAACGTCCAACCGGCCGTTGTTGTTGCAGTCGGCTTCACACTCGTCCGGAGTCATGTTGTTATTGGCATCGGTGGCAGTACCACCAGCGATTTCACCAAGGTCAACAAGACCGTTCTCGTTGCAGTCGTCTGCACCACCAGCAATCTGACACTCGTCCGGCACACCGTCGCCATCAGCGTCACCACTACCACCGCCTGAGCGATAGAACTGGCAGCCGAATCCGTTGGACGGATCACCGAAGGAAATGCAAGTCGCTCCTGAGTCATACCAACCGATATGCAGGAAGCCGTCATCCGGATCACCGTTGTCGGTCAGACCGTCAGCGGTATCACAATTGTCCGGAATGCCGTTTGCATTGCAGTCAGCTTCGGTGTCTCCACCAGAGCAACCGCCACTGGCACTATCGATTTCACACGGATCGAGACAGGCGGTCGGCGAACTGAGCCGTGCGATGTCACCAAGAACCGTCCCAACCGTCGCGAACGTGCAGTCTTCGTCACAGTCCTGACAACGATCCGGAATGTCGTCTCCATTCATATCGTTGTCTGTACTTGCGCCCGGGAGGCCAGCAGTGTTTTCGACCCACAAGAGGTCGTTCAACCCGTCGAAGTCACAGTCTGCGAATGTACGATACGTGAAGTTGTCAAACCAGTACTGAGCATCGTTGTTGGTTCCGAATTGACCGTTAACAACGTCGTCATCTGAGATACGGATCAGGACCTGTGAGTCACCACCGCTTGTGCGCTGGTTAATTCCGACCTGAGCGATCGAAGTCACAGTCTGCGTCTCAGCGTGCTCACCTTCACTGTGAATGGTCGAGCTTGCGCCACCAAGGAGGAAATCCATGAGCGACTGATCAGACACCCAATAACCTCGGAGTCGACCGGTGCGGTTCAGAATCTCGATACCCGCCGAGAAACCAGCGGCACTTTGATAATCGCTTTGAATGTCGACCGCTGAAGTCGAGCTGTACTGACGGGCACCACTTGTGATACCAAGCATCTCGACATCAATCGTTCCATTGGCTGCACCGTCCGGACGGAGACGCAAACCAACATTTCCTGCACCACCGGCCTCGAGGAACGGTGCTGCATTCAAGCCAGTGGACGTACCAATGACAGCCGGGCCGTCAAGGCAGAGGTCGAGGATTTCGACCTGAACGAATCCGATGTCGCCACCGGTCGCCGTCGTACGCCAATCCCATGACCACAATTCGATGTCGCTATCAGCGATTGCCGCCTGGCGCGGTCCAACGACCAAACCATCAGGACCAACTGCACCGTCACGATCTTGGACGATCAGGAATTGCGAACCAGTCTTAAACCCTGGAGCCGCATCTGAAGAGACGACACCATCGGCATCGAGGAAGGCACGCCATCCCAACTGACCTTCGATCAAGCCAGTTGCAAATCCATCGCCAACGCCATACTCATCGGCTTCAAAACCGATGTCATGGGTGCTGCGTTCGCAAACATCCAAGATACCGTTGCCGTTGTCATCAAGGCCGTTGGTGTTGAGGATCTCGAACGAATCCGGCAGACCGTTGTGGTTGCAATCAATGCAATAGCCTTCGCAATGATCCAGCACACCGTTGGTGTTCAAGTCTTCAAAAACGTTCTGTGCGATCTGGAGGCTGTCACAAACGCCATCCAAGTCACAGTCAGAATCATTCGATCCATCGGCAAGCTTGTAAGCGCTGCATGGCACTTGCTCATCGCTGGATTTGTAAGTGATGCAGTCAACGGTAATGGTCTCACCAGCAACAGCTCCGAGACCGCTCGTGTTCGCATCATTCTGCAACGTGAAACGATGCATGAACGGGAACGCCCCGCTCGCCGGGCCATCTTGATCGCGAGGCGTGAACGTACCGATCGGTGCGCCGTCCCAATAAAGCGTACCTGCATCTGTGAGATTGATTCCGTTGTTGTTGATATCGAATCCGGACGCAAGGTAGTCGAATTCCAACCTGACGTTGTGAGCCACGCCAGCGCCAGTAAACCAATCAACACCCGTGTTCAAGACTCCATCACCGTGGAACAAATTGATCTCACGGGCACCGTCTGAACGGGTCTCAAACTGAAGGAAAGCCCTCCACGAGTTGCCAGCCGTATCAAAGACGTTGTCAAAGAAGAAGTCCCAGTCGACCTGATAGTCACCATCGGAGAATGCAATGTCGAACGAAATCGAGTGAACCAATGGTGTATGGACAACGACGGTCCCAACATCGGGCGACGAGAACGGAATCGGCGGTGACACATATCCGAGCGAACGCGCACCGTCTGCTTCGAACACCAGCGTCTTGCCGCCACCACATGTACCGATGCTTCCGGCGGAAACGTCAGCAACGCCGACCTCACCGGTGAATGCTCCAGCATCAAAGTCAATTGACTGCCAGTCGGCGTTGACAACAGTCGTCGGGTCCGGCGTAGGTGTATCATCGCCATCAAACGGCTGATCGTGAACCGGCGCCAGGGCGTAGTCGGCATCGACATCCCCCGTGTCCTCAAAGTCTAACACCGCGCAGATACCACCGCATGCGTCAGGAACGCCGTTGGCGTCAAAGTCGTTGGCATCGTTGAAGAGGATATCGCAGAAGTCGTCTTCACCGTTGGCATTGCAGTCGCGAAGCTGTCGCTCGCAGAAGTCAATGACGGCATTGCCATCACAGTCGATCGAAACGAACCCATTGGCATCCGGGTCGGCTGGATCAAGGTCACACAAGTCGGGAATACCGTTGCCTTGGCAGTCCGTGTCGAGTCCTGAGGCGATGTCACAATCATCTGGAATCGAGTTGGAGTTACAGTCGTTAAACGTAACCTGACAATCATCAGGAATGTTGTCGTTGTTGCAGTCCAACGCCGAGCCGGCCGCAATTTCTTCAACGTCAAAGAAACCGTTGAAGTTACAATCCAGACATTCGCAATCGTCGACGATTCCGTTGGCAGCAATAGCGGCTGAACACAAGGTGCCGTCATCGTCGCTTGGGTTCAGGTCAAGCTGAATCTCATCGACGATTCCGTTCGTATCACAGTCGGCATCTTGTGTTCCGCGAAGAACCATGTAGACCGAGTCCGAACCACCGCCAAAGGACACGAGACTGCTGCATTGACTGGGGTCGCCGTCGAATGGCGCTAAGTCTCCCCAGAAACCGTTCTGTCCAAAAGTAAATGGCACACCGTTGTTGTAGCTAAGATATCCACCTGGCTGGGCTGGAACGCCCAAGAGCGTACTGCATGCATCTGGTGGTGCTGTTAAAATGCCATTGCTCGAGGCGTTCGGAACGCCCAAGTGGATCTCAAAGAACATTTGGTTTTGAAGCCGACGCAACTCCAAGCCTGTTGCGGTACTTCCTGCACTCAAGTCGCCAGGTCCCATCGGGATGCCGCGACCCATGTTCGGTACTTCGCCAGCACCGATCGTATTGACTTTCACACCATTGGGATCAATGACGCGAAGCGGTGCATCGGCAAAACCGGTGACGACGCCCGTCAACAGGTTAATGGTTCGCCGCGAACCGGCAGCAATCGATGTGTTGCAAGCAGGCTCGGCATCATCTTGACCGAGGTTGGCCACGACGCGACCGTAACGCTCACCACGAACTGAAGTCGGATCACCAGCGGTGCAAGCCGCCACGACATCTTCGTCCAAGTCGTAGAATGTGATTTCAGCCCAGGTGTCAATTCCAAGGCCCGCGATGTGAATGACAGCGAATTCGATCTCTTCGATAACGAATGCCTGTCCTTTACTCCCGAACGGGATCGTGATCACGTCGTCGCCGGAATGATTGTTGTGGAAAATGGCGAGCGCGTTGTTTCCCTCTGCGGCATACAGAAGGGTATCGTTGTCACCCAGTGCACGATTACTATCCGAACCAAATACGTGTACGGGTTGGGACTGAAAAGCACCCGGATGCTGATCTTGATTGACGACAAAACCCTTCATGCGAAGATGAGATTCCACTTCGCCGGGCAGATCGTAATCCAAGATGATTCTTTTGGGCTCATCCAATTCCTGAGCGGTCTTGCCGTCCGGGGCAGCAGCAGGTCCTGACACTTGCGCGTTGCGTGACGGATTGATTCCCGTGGCACCCGTCACCACGACATCGTCACTTCCGGCACCCGCCGAAGCGAAAGCCGGCATTCCGAGGAGCGCACCGACAGCAATGGCTGCGGTTGTCCTCATCAAACCCGATCTTAATCTTACCACTGGTGTTCCTCCTAATGTGATTAGACATCAATCTCCCTCGTGCAGCGCACGGGGAGCGTCATAAACTTCAAACCATGTGTAACTTGATTTGACCTTGCTTATTTGTTTTGTTGCTGCTGACTCTGCGAGACAAACGACCGGTCTGATTGAGGCTTGAGGCTCCTTTTCCTTCCCGCTTCTTTCTGACCAGGCAACGCCATTCGACGCAAACAACGTTGTTCGCCTGAGTGATTCGTCTGCTGACAGCTCTCGCAATCTGTCTTGAGTAGGTGATGCTTCTAGCAACGAATCGTTTTCACATCGCGCTTCGAGTTCCCAGTGATAAACTCCGGACAATTCACGAAGCTCAAATTCACCGGACCCCAGCATGCCCTCCGACATGCCAAGACAGCACTCGAACCTGGTTGTGTGACAAGACCCTGAAAGCGACAACCACACATGTCGCGAAAAGGCACACCGACCGACTCTCAAAAACCGATTCGCAAAAAGAGCCATCACGTGACGGCACCCAACTTCCGCGAAAACTCAAGCCGTAGATGCCTGGCCTGCGCACACACCCCTTTTTTCCTTAGTATTTCAGCTTGCATTGTAACCGGGCACACTTTCCTAAATCAACCCTGATGGTCGTTCACATTTCCGACACAAATTCGCGCAAATGAATCAATTATGACGTGTTTTGCCTACTTATTCTTGTCGGAGGAATTGGCGTGCCACTTAGTGTTCTTGGGGGTAAAACGCCTATTTTCAGAAGCGACTCTGTGTTATTGGACCTTGAATATCCAATGACGAATACATTGCGCGAAAACCCGGCTCCTACCAATCAAGCAACGCCTTGGATAAGCAGCTGAACAATCCCATGCGGTGAACTGAACGATCCGCTCCCCAGGATGCGCCCCTTTAATTGCCCAAACCACCCGGGGACGACCGAATCGCCCCGCCATTTGCCAGAATCAGGATTCAAGCGATCCATGTACGTCCGGATACTGTTGACGACCTCTTAGGGCCTCCTTATAAATGCGATCGGCTGCTTTTCTGTGCGCGATGCGTGAGTCTCATCCAGCCTGGGAAGTAACGGCCCGTCGATTGCTAAGGGCCTTTCCCATCGAGGTTTGGCTTGATTCACCATCGCGTGGCGGCGGTACTCCCCTATCGTGGGTTACCCTCAGCGAATGAGCGGCCCGCATGAACGGACGCTTAACAGAAAAATCAGAATCGAAAAGTGATTGAATTCGGCGAAACTTGGGCTGTATGAATCCAGGCCTGCCGCCCTCCATAAAACCAAACCGGAGTTTCACAGATGAAATCGAAGGGGACCGTGTCAGGATCGCGGATCGGGTTGAACCAGTTCCGACGCCTGAGCAAGTCTGCATTAACCATATTATTGACAATAGTTTGCGCAGGATGCCCCGTGGCCGACAACGGCAGCAACGGTGAAGATGGCGAACTTTTCGGCGCGATTGCGTTCTTCAGCAATATCCGTCTCTCGGGCGAACAGAACGTCACGATCGTTTATGGCACGAGCGAGTCAGCCACCACGATCTCGGCGTATTATGTGCCGGTGGCGAGCACTGCGATCGACTCGCAAGCCACGGGTGCGGAAATCATCTTCGCCAACAATCTGACAGCGGGTGCCAATCAAACGACCACGTTGAATACGCTCAATATTCCGGTCGGGTTGTATCGCATTGGCCTCAACGTCGCGGACGGTTCCAGTTCGATCAAGGTCCTTAGCCTTGGAACGTTTGAGATCACCGCATTGCCGAGTCCTGTTTTTGAAGCACCGGGTTCCGACTTGCAGATCGTTGCCGGAACGCCTGTCGACATTCGCGTTGTTGTGGGCGATGACGAAAACGCTGTTCAATGGCGACTCTTTTTTGTCGAAGCCAGCACGTCCGTCGAAGGACTGCCCGCCAATCAAATCGGCGACCCAATTGCCACTGGTGCCGCGAGTCAGATCATTACGGTCTGGAACACGACAGGGCTCGCGAACGGAACGTATCGCATCGGAATTTCGGTCACCGATAGCGGCCAATCCATCGACTCAGCCGTCAACAACAACGAATCGATACCGGCCCCGACGTTCAACTCGTTTTCCGTGAGCATTGTTGACGAAATCCCAACGCGCACCCCGCCAACGGTTGTCGTCAATCAGCCTTCGGCTGACATCGAATTACTCGGCTCGGAAACCACGTTGATTCAGTTTGAAGTGACTCGTTTTGAATCCGCGACACAGTTTGAAAAGGTCACGCCGTTCTACGATGTCGATGACATCGCCACCAATGGAAATGAAGTGCCGATTGGCCAACCGTTTGAACCCTTCCCGCTGGAAACCTCCAACGTCGTATTTGCAGGCAACATGATCGACCTCGGCGAAACCGTACACATCGGGGTCCGTGCCGAAGACGGCGTCGGCGAACCGGTTACAGCGTATGCCCCGGGAACGATAACTCGTCTTGATCCTGATGCCGCACGGCTCACCGTCACCCAGCCGACCAATGCATTGGCCCAGAAACCCGGCGCGGAAATCAACGTCGCCTGGCAGATCGATAATCTGCCGACGACTGCAGACGCCGAAGTGGATATCTTCGTTCGACGCATCGGTGCCGACGGCAACCCGATCAATGCCACTCTCGTCGATAGCGACAAGAGCAACATCGCGCCAATTCCGCTGACGCAGACTTCGGCGACATTCCCAGCACCGTTGCCCGGCAAATTCAGAGTCACCGTTAGGCTCACGTTCACGGATGGTTCGGCTGACGAACTTGTCGATGACGCTCCGGTCGATATTCAGATTTCGACGCTGCCAACGATCTTCTGGCTGGGTTCGCTGCTCGACACCAACCCACAAATCAAAGGGGCAATCTTCGAAGGTGTTCAGTTTGAAGACAACGCTGGTTCGTCGTTTGAAGGTGGCGAGGACTTTGACAATGACAATGTTGACGAAGCCTTCATCGTAAGTAGGTACGCAAAACCAGAGTTTCAGAATCCAAGCGGCGTCGGTCCAGGCGAAGCGTACATGCTTCGGGGCACACTATCCGAACGTTATGCGGGTCGTTTGAACCTCAACTCCGTTGCCAATTCTCAGGTGCCTGGTTTCGTCTTTACCGGAGTTGAACCGAATCCCACTTTGGCACCCACCGACACCGACGGACTGGCCAGCGTCTTCGTCTCAAACGATGCCGATGGTGATTCCGTTGGCGAAATCGTATTCGGATTTCCGCGGGTATTTTCGCAGCGCGTCAACCAACTGACCGGTCCAGCCATGATTGATTCAAATGGCAGCATCGAAAACAGATGCGCCCTTGGCGTCGACGATCCTCAATTTACACGAGGCGGTATCGTCATCGTCAGTAGCCACAATGCCCCGCTTCGTTCCAATTTCGCAGACGAGGGCAATCGTCGGTGCAAGTTGGACAACGTCGGCCAGGAGTTTGACGTAAACTTTATCTCCGGCGAAGAGGGAGTTGAATCGGTAGTTTCCGTCTCACCTGAACCAGGCGAAGGCGCGCTTTGCAGCAACGCATCGAGCTGGATGGAAGATCGGCTGGTCTTTATTGATAGCGAAGGCAATTGCCCACCTGAGCCAGAACCCAACTTCATCGGCTGCGCGAGTTCGGCTGTGTTTGGCGGTGACGATGAGCAAGAAACCCTGGTCGAACCGACGTTCGGATTTGATCCGCGATTGGCTGACCATTATTTGTGCAATTTTGATGTTCCATGTTACGCAGGAGATCCCAATGGCAGTCTTCAAGAAGGTTGCCCTCGCATCGATTTAGCAGGTACCGATTGCGACTTTTTTCAGGAACGAATGTTCGGAATTAACCTTTGTCCACAGACCATTCCAATTACTGAGGCAATCGGACCAGACAGTCCAGACCCGAGCTGTGACGCAGGCAAGGAATTGGTCCGACCGCGATTCTTTGAACTGGGCGAATCCTGGATTGAACCCACCATTGACTTCATGCTGAGCGGATTCTACCGCGAAAGAATTTCAGGTATTTCTGGAGATGATGTCGATTGGAACGACATCATGGCGGACAACGGCATCCCAGCGGATGAAGCTGGACGCATCGACTCCTTGATCGGTTGCAGGGTCATCGGTGAGACGGTAAACGAAGGGTACGGAACATCCATCGCACAAAGTGACGACAACCTGTTCGTGACTGCACCTTACCGCCAACTCGCCGTGGTCGAAGGCGGCACTCGAGAGCGTGGGGGTCTCGCGTACTCGATCGAAAACTACCAACCACTGCCCAGTCAAGGGCGATTGCTATCTTTGCTTTGGCAGTTGCCTCAAGGCGTCGGCATCGGATTTAACCCGAGTTTCTATGGAACCATAGGCACACCACCCCAACCGCACCAATACCTTGCCGATGGCAATAGCCACTTTGGCGACAGACCAGGGCAGGCTGCGATCGTAAATCACCGCGATCTAACCGACAACCTCGACATCTTCGGCGATACGGGGGAAGAAATCAGCAACGTGTTGGGAATCGAAGACTTCAATAATGACGGCAGAGGCGATGTACTCATTGGTGCGCCTTTCGGGGATATTGACAACGACGGAGTTCCCGATGGTGCGGCTTATGTCGTGTTCAGACGCGCAGAATCGCTTGAAAGTAGTTTCGACCTGGCCGACCTCAAACGCGCTCCGAATAACCCGGAACGACTTTCGGGCGTTTTGATTCGCGAAACGTTTGGAAGT
>BQJS01000153.1 GCA_021604825.1 Phycisphaerae bacterium
CCGAGCGGCAATGAACACGCCTCTGGGTAGGTGCGAAACATTGCGCTAACCCGTTCTCTGCCCGACATATCCCAGCTGAAGTCCTTGATGAGATGATTGAGCAAGTTTGATTCACCAAGAAGTTCCCATGCACGTGCCCGCATCGGCGACATCAACATCAGTGCCAATTCGGCCCGAATCCTCTCTGGACTGATCGTCGCAATCTGCGAAGCGTGCTGTCGTATCGCGTCTTGGGTGCTTGCCTCGATGTCAAACCCCAAAGTGGTCGCAAAGCGAACCGCCCGCATCAACCGCAAGTGGTCTTCTGCGAATCGCTTGGAAGGATCGCCAATGCAGCGAATCAGCTTGGCAGAAAGGTCAGCTTGTCCGTTGACGTAATCGACAAGTTGATCGGTGGTGGGGTCATAGAACATGCCGTTGATCGTAAAGTCCCGCCGCTGCGCATCGTGTTCTGCATCGCTAAACGTAACTTCTTCGGGGCGGCGTCCGTCACGGTATTCGCCATCGGATCGAAAAGTTGCGACCTCGATCTTCTGCCCGTGATGCATGACCAAGACGACTCCGAATTTTGCACCGACATCCTTGGTCCGCCTGAATATCTTCCGCACACCGTAAGGAGTTGCCGAGGTGGCGACATCATAGTCCTTCGGTATTTTCCCGAGCAGTCGATCACGCACGCAACCGCCCGCAAGCAGTGCCTCGTGTTTTTGATACTTCAACGCTTCGACGATGGATCGTGCAGCACTGAATGCGGCGCTGTCCTGAGATGTCGCGTTGTCTGGGGTCATTCGACTTTTGAATCCAGATGTTCAACCCATGCCGGCTCTTCGGGGCCAACGTAAGCCCGCAGGAGCGATAAGACATTTCGGCCATAAGTACGCTGGTCAATCAAATTCCATTCGCCTGGCAGCTCGCCAGAAACTTCAACAGACAGCTCGTGACGAAACACGAGAAGGGCGTCGGAATTGACCACATCGTTCTGACGTAATCGCTGCAAGAGGACGCCCATTCGTGATGACGGTGAAAGGTCCGCGGTCACCGGGAACGGAGGATCCAACATGATCAAGTCGTGCCGGGGTAGCCCGTTCGGAATGGTGATCCCTTTGCGCCAGAGATTCGAGGCTACGATCACCCCGTCTGCCCCCATCTCAAGCTGCTCCATGTTGCCCTTGAGGATGGCCACCGCCCGACGATCCTGCTCGTAAAAAACAACCCGGGCAGCCCCACGTGACGACGCCTCTAATCCGATCGACCCGCCACCCGCAAACACATCCGCGACTTGGATCTCCGGGAGTCCTCCGGGCGTATCGTAATACGATCCGAGAATATCAAAGAGCGCCGACTTAACCCGATCGGTGATGGGGCGGGTCTGTCCGCTTTGGGGCCACTTGATTTTTCGCGAGCGCCATCGCCCACCGATGATTCGCATGGCATACCAATCTCACAAGGCAAGCGGCATGTGACCCAACTGGCAGGCTCAATACGTGAGCAATGTTGGCGTCGCACCGCAATCAATTCTATAATCCGCGAACGGAGCGAAACTGGCAAGGACTGCAACCGCTGAATGGGAATTTGACTTATGGGTTCGATTTTATGTGAACATTGCACGGGGGCATGCTGTCGCTACATCGCGCTTCCCATTGAAGAACCGACGGATCGCCGCGATTTTGACGACATGCGCTGGTATGTGATGCACAAGGGCATTTCAGTGTTTGTCGAGGATGGCGACTGGTACATCCAGATCTCGGCTGACTGTGAGAATCTTCAGTCCGACAACCTGTGCGGAATTTACGAAACGCGCCCGGCGATTTGCCGCGAATATGATTACGGTGAATGCGATTACTCCGGCGGCGATTATCACTACGATGTCATCCTCCGCACGCCCCAGGACGTTCAGGAATACGCCGTCGAGCAAATCGGCAAACGCGGCATCTTCGACAAACCTCCGCAACCGCGAACGAGAAAAAACGGTGCCCGAAAGGGCGGGCCAAAAGGGCTGATGGCTGGCAATTCAATCGCCTCGCTGAAAGTACTCTTGCGACATGACTAGCTCAAACTCACGCCCAACGTTGTGGATGCTGATCGGTTGCTGTGGTGTGCTGGTCGGAAGTTCCGGCTGTCTTTCCGGTTCGCTGGCGACGTCGTCCGGCGGAACCGATGGTGGCCAATGGTCGATCGCCAAGCGCCAGCAAATCCACGTTGGCGAAACAGTCGAGTTTAGTTTCGTTCTCAAGAAGGCGATGAGCGAGGATTCGATCGACGCCCACGGGATTGCCGACTACTGCGTTTTCTCGATTGGTGGAAATCGCATGGAAGCGGAGATCGACGAAGCGGGGGGGTTCAAAGCCGAATACACTTTTGCCGACGTCGAGGATGGCGCGCGGGTCGAGGTGGTTGCGTCCGCATTTTCCACCCAGGACGATCGCGACTTCATGCAGATTTCAGGCAAGTGGCTGCAAACGGAAAGTCCCTACAACAGCCCCGACCAGCGGGTGGCCAGTGCGAGCGTGCTGCTGACTTCGTATCAGAGCGTCGTCCGATTCAAACTCCCCAAGCCCGAACACGCTTACGACTTGGGCACCGGCAAGATGACGTTTCGTTGTGAAGGTGATCGGTTGATTAGTGTCTTTGAGCATCGCCCGCCACGGGTTGGATTCGAGATTTCAGAGGAAAATGCGGACGGATCGCGATGGGTGGCGTATCTGCCATCTGGCGACCAACTCAATCCGACGGGAACCACAGATGTGGAATTCTCCATATACGATGTAGCCGGCAACCGCATGACCTTCACGGACACGCTCCAAACGCCATAAGACAAGGGCGGATGCGTTGGCTTGTGGTGCCGAGATTCAAACGTACGTTTTCGAAAATTCGCGACAACAAAAAGAAAATACATGCGATTCAAATCACCCAAAGGCACCCGAGACTTCTTTCCCGATGACATGAATCTGCGCCGCTGGATCATGAACAAGTGGGATCATGTTTCGCAGCGCAACGGGTTTGTCGAATACGACGGTCCCATTTTTGAAGATTTGGATTTGTATCGCGTCAAGAGCGGCGACGAGATTGTCGACCAGCTCTTTCATTTTACCGACCGGGGCGGGCGTGAATTGGCCATCCGCCCGGAGATGACGCCGACGCTGGCCCGCATGGTCGCCGCCCGGGTCAATTCGCTCCCCAAGCCCATCAAATGGTATTCGCAGCCGCGATTGTGTAGAGCCGAGCGACCTCAGCGTGGGCGATTGCGTGAATTTTTTCAATGGAACATCGACATCATCGGCGAGCAGAGCGAACTCGCCGACGCCGAGTGCATCTTTGTGCTCGTTGACTTCTTTAGGGAATTAAATCTTTCGCCCGAGCAAGTCGAGATCAAGCTGAATTCGCGAGAAATCGTCGCGTCGTTGCTGGCGGCGGCCAAGATTCCTGAAGACAAACAACCTGCCGTCTACGCGGCGCTCGACAAACGCGACAAGCTGTCGACCGAGGCGTTTGAAGAGTTGCTCTCGAAGATCGAACTCGATTCTGAGCAGAAGGAAATCCTAAAACGCTTCGGCGAATCCTCTGGCCCCGAAGGATTGGAGGCAATCACCACATTTCTAAGCGAATCCAATGTCGCAACCGATGGGTGCGAAAGCGTCCGCCGGGTAATGGAGTTGCTGGTCGCTTTCGATGCTGGCGACTATTGCCGATTCGACATGGGCGTGGTGCGTGGATTGGCATACTACACGGGCGTCGTATTTGAAGCGTTTGGAAAAGGGGGGTTGCGCCGCGCCGTTGGCGGTGGGGGACGTTACGACCAATTGATCGAGAACATGGGCGGCCCCTCGGTCGGTGCAGTCGGGTTTGCAACAAGCGATGTGGTCATTGCCGACTTGCTATCAGAATTCGATCGAATGCCGGCAGCTGAAAACGCGATCGACTATTTCGTGATCGATGCCGACCCATCTGTATTCAATAACGTGCTGAACATCACAGCCAAGCTTCGCGATAGGGGATTGTCGGCGTCGTTTTCATATTTGCGGCAGGGAGTCGGCAAGCAATTCAAGCAAGCCGCATCTCGAAACGCAGCTCGCGTGATCATCGTCGAAGGTGATTTCGAGGCGTCGCGTACCGTCGGCGTGAAGGACATGGCCACCTCCAACCAAGAAACGCTCGCCCTCGATGCGTTCTTGGATGATCCCAGTTGCGAAATTGGATCAGACGGATGACACGCCGCCACATCCACTACGAAGCCGCCTTTGAAGACTATCTTCGGTCACGCGGCCAACCTTACGTCGCGGTGGATGAAAAGCGGAAAGCCATCTTCGCGGGAAACCGCGTCAAATCGTTTGACTTTCTGGTATACGCAGAGTCCGGTCAAAAGTGGCTGGTTGACATCAAAGGGCGGCAATTTCCGTATGACCACGACGGCAGGAAACGCTACTGGGAAAACTGGATCACCCGCGATGATCTTGAAGGGCTGACACAGTGGCAAGAGACCTTCGGCGAGGGATTCTTAGCCATGCTCGTCTTTGCGTACCACATCACCGAGATGGGATCGCGACTTCCCACGCACGATCTGCACCCGTTTCGCGATCAAGCTTACGCATTTATGTGCGTCACACTTGACGAATACAAGGACGCCTGTAGACACCGCTCGGAAAAGTGGGAGACGGTCACGGTTCCCATCAAGCAGTTTAGAACGATGGCCAAGCCCATTGGGTCACTGACAGGAAACAACAGTTTACGGGCTTCCAGTGCAGGCCTATAATCAATAAGAAGCCGTTAAAGCTCAAATTACACTTCGGAGTGTAGATGAACATGCCAAGAATGAATCGACTCTGCCAGATTCTTTGCGCCGGTTACACGTTCCTAGCCGTTTCGATTGCAAATGCAGAAGTGAAGCCCACATCGGCACCCGAAGATCAAAAGCCCATATGGCAGTGGGTCGCAGCGATTGGAATATTCGTTGTCTGTGGGGCGATCATGTTCAAAAATTCCAAACGGTCTCATCAGGACTAGCCACACCGGAAATGGCACGCGCCGTATCAAAACCCCATCCGAATTTTGAATGCCGTAGCTTCAGAACAACAGTAGCGATGGAGAAAACCCAATGAACAAGAAATCAATCATCGTGGGGCTGATTGGCCTCAATCTTTTCCTGCTCGCATGCTTAATCCTTGCCAGCTATGACCCGCCCACCGCCAATGCTCAATCTCGCGGCGGACGCGCTGGCGATTTCTTGATGGCCACCGTCCAGATTCACGAAGACTATGACGCCTTGGCGATCATTAACGTGCCTTTGGGCGTGATGCACATTTTCGTGCCGCGTGAAACCAAAGCCAGCGCAAAGCTCGTCTGGACCGATACACGCAATCTGAATCATGATTTCGGCCGCTAGAAGAATTCGCAACGTATAGAATTCGCAACACAAGGGCATTCCAAAGATTCAAGGCTCGAAAAGAAGGACTATTCAAATGAACTCAAACACAAAGAACCTCTCAATCGGCGTACTCACGATAACCGCCGTCATTCTGCTGGTCGGGGTCGTCTTGGTCGGCTCAGCCACCACCAAACCAGCATATGCGGGCAACGTCAGCAGCTACGGCGGCGACTTCACCGTCACCATCGGCCGCGTAACCCGTGACGCCGAATTGATCTACTTGGTCGACAACACCACCGAACGCCTTCTGGTCTACGGACTCAATCGAAGGTCGGGTAAGTGCGCCATTTTGGATAAGTCCGAACTCAGCCAGCGCTAGCCTCAAGGTCATAGATCGCATGACGAATCGAATCGTCATGCAGTTGCTCACGACCATTTGATCGAATTATCGGCATCGAGAAACGGATGGAGCGACACAATTCAAATGACGTAGATCTGTTCTTGCGGCGGGCATTGGTCGTCGTTCTGATCGTTCTGCTTACCGGTACGGTATTGTTGTTTGTTTATGCGAATTATTTCACGTCGCGACTCGATACCTTTGAGCAGCACCTCAAGTACCAGGACCCGCCCGAAAGCATCCACGAACCTGAACCCTTGGCCACAGGTGACCAAACGTCACCGGGTTCAGAATCCAAACCCGTCCAAGGTCAGACAATTTACGTCCCGGCATATTCTCACGTGTACCACCTGGATGGCGATCCGCATTTGTTGACGGTCACGTTGAGCATTCGCAACACCAGCATTGATCACGAAATCATCATCAAATCCGTCCGGTACTTTGATACCCAAGGCAAAGAGGTGAAATCGCATTTGGCCAAACCCCTCCGCCTGCGTGCCCTCGCAACGGCTGAGTTCCTGGTCAAACGAAGTGACATCTCCGGCGGAAGCGGAGCAAACTTCCTCGTGGAATGGGTCTCCAATCAACCGGTATCCAATCCCGTCGCTGAAACCGTCATGATCGACACAAGCAGGGACCAGGGCATCTCGTTTGTCCGCAGCGGGACGGTCATCAAAGAAATCACGCCCCAACCCAACTGAGAGGCAATTGAGGCCCTGGAAAGGGCATGGCTGTCGAAACACAGCCTCTTCACGCCGAAACGGCTCGAAATCAACATCCACGCGACGCCACTCGAATCGAAACCGCCCCACCTTGAATGCAACATAATATATATTATCGGACGTTGCGGATCATGACGGATTAGGGGTTCGCCAGGGGCGATACGGGCCGTGCGGGCGGATACGGCCGCTTCTATTCTGCGGTGGTTTCTCACTAGCGATTCTTGAGCGATGGCCAAGGGGATGGGTTATCCGCGGTATTTCAATTCGGCAGGCACTGCCTGTGTTGGCTGCCTACTGCGGCGTCCAGACGCGATGCTTGAGCATTGACACCGAATCGATGCATGAGTTCATCTCTGAAGACTTGGCTCGTGGATTGAAGGGATGCGAATGCTTGTGCGTTGCACAGGTTGGCTAAGGCATGCCGAAGTTCGTCGTCATCCTCGTAGAGGTAGTGGGAATTGGGTGAGGCTGACCCTGAAGCCACTCCGAGCAATTCCGGGTAGCTGAGTCGTCTTGGCAGGATCGGAATACACCCGGCGAGCATGGCCTCCACCACTGCCAGCCCAAAATTCTCCTGAATCGCCGTGCTAACGACCACATCACAGGATTGCAGCAGTCTCCAATAGTCGTCCCGGCTTGGGAGAAAGCCGGCGTGACTGATCCGAGATTCGAGTTTCGTGAGGGCGGATTTGAATTCTGGCGGGGCGGTCCGAAAGGACTCGCCCAGGACTACCAATTCAAACTTGGCATCGGCTTCGGCCAGGGCCAGCATGGCGTCGAAGAATGGTTGTGGATTCTTGTCATACTCCCAGCGATGCGGCCAAAGTATGCGAAGGTTGGATTCGCGGACAGATGGGACCGCCCCATCATCATGCCCGTGAGATTTGGGCGGCAATTCGACGGCTGGGTATTGAACGATTGATTTTGCTTTGATCTGCGGCAGAACATCGCCCGACAAATTCTCGGGCATCGACTTAAGCATGTGCTTGACCGCATCCAAGAATGCGTCCAAGTGCGATTGCGAGTTGAACCAAACCGCGTCCGCAGACAGCGCCGACGTGATGTTCGTGAATCCGAATTGATAGTCCCGCCAATCGTTCGGTGACAACGGATAAGTCAGCTGGTTTTCATGGAAATAGCAGACGATGGGGATGTCGCGAAGATGAATTGGCAGCAGGGCTCGGAGGTCAGCAACTGAAGTCATGTCACAGGTGAACAGGGCGTCATACCGCCCCGCCGGAGCGTCTCTAAGCTGATTGGCCAACCAGATCGCCGATCCCCGCATCCGCCATTTCCAATGTCTCGCTGGCAGCGTATGCAATTCCCACTGGTGGACGCTGGCTGCAATCCACGTGTCGAGAAACGCCCGGTGCGATCCACCGTAGTAAGGCTCAAACGCAATGACCTGAAGCGACTTCATGCCAAGGTTCTAGTCGATCAACAACCAAGCCGTCAACGTGTTCGCAATCGCCAACACGGATCATCTCGGTTACGATACGCCGATCGATAAGATCATGACACTCTATTTGGAACCGAATACTTGTATCCCAATCTCTGGACCATTCCCGGCATCGACTTTCACATTCGCACGTATGGCTTCATTGTCGGCCTCAGTTTTGTCATCGCCCTGCTAATCGCCAGACGACGCGCTCGGTTCGGCAAACTGGACCCTGGCGTGATGACCAACCTCACCTTAATTGGCATGGTTGGCGGACTGATCGGCGGCCCATTGATGTATTTCTTTCATTACGGAAATTTTGGCGGGCGCGAAGTAATCGGAGGTGTTGTCCTCGGCACGATTTTCGCGGTGGGATACTTGCTACTCACGGGCCGTTCAATCTTGCGTTATGTTGACGCCGCAATCCCCTCGTTAATTTTGGCGATGGGTATTGGGCGACTCGGTTGCTTGATGTTTGGGTGTTGCTGGGGTGGCGCTTGCCAAACGGACTCGGGCGATCGGGCGATGCCGTGGGCGATTCAATTCCCTTATGGCAGTCCACTTTATGTGAAAAACTGGATAGATGGTAATCAAGACGTTCCGCAAGATCTGCTCTGGAAGCATCCTGTTTCCAAGGAAATGGAACCCATTCCTGCACCGATCCTCGAAACCGACATCGACTCCGACGAAGAACTGAAGACTTGGGCATCCACAGCGTACGCATTCAACGAAGCCCGCAAGGCCAACCTGCCCAAACCGGAAATGACCGCCGTCTCAAAGGCATATGCCGACGCCAAGAAAGCCCTCACGCAGCGCGATCCACTGATCCTGGGAGCAGCCGTCCATTGGGCCAAACTCAACGGTTCATCGAGTGACGTTAAAAAAACCTGGAATGATCTCCGCGTCCTTGCAAAGTCACAGCACACAG
This sequence comes from Phycisphaerae bacterium, assembly GCA_021604825.1. The sequence continues at coordinate 8,848 of BQJS01000153.1, forward strand.
ACTGGGTCCATCCTGCGCAGATTTATGACTTCATCGCTTTGACACTGCTTTTCTTTGTTTTGTCTGCCATCTATTGGAAGCGGTGCCGGCCCGGAACGGTCTTGGTTTGGGCCATGATTCTTTACCCGCTCAACCGGGTCCTTCAAGAAATGATTCGTACGGATAATCCGCACGACATGATTGGTGGGTTGACGATTTCGCAGTTTGCCAGCCTGGGGATTTTTGTCATCGGAGTGGCGCTCGCGATCTGGCTTGCCCGCGCGAAGTCTAACGCCCCCACCCGTGCATTGAGCCACGAGTCAGACTGAATCACTAATTGATTGATGAAATCACAGTCTGTTGATATGGGATGCGGACGCCATCCCCTCGGCGTTTGCTTCTTCTTCTCGGCGACGAGCTTCCTCCAACTCTGCGATACGTTGATCCACGTGTGCTCGAAGCGTCTCGGCCAAGCCTTCTTCGATTTCGTCGCGGGCGGCGAAACTCTGATACTCGCGTTGCAATGCCATCAATGCCTCTTCATCCAAAGTGATCACCGCATCTCGGTCGAGCGAGATTTTGGCGATTCGTGACAGCGCAATCTGCGTCGTCAATTCGGTCATTTGATTGGTCAGCTTGGAAACATCGACAAGTCGCCCTTGATCGGCTCGCTTTCCGACAAAACTAAGCCATTCGACGAACAGATCTTGCCGAACAGGCGTATCGGAACTGACATCGCGCCATTGGATGGGTTGGCCCGCCACCATTTGATGCACGCGTTCCAAATCATGGTGAATAATCGACGTGGAAATATTCCGCGCTTGCGAATACTTAACACCGACCGAAAACGATCGCTTCGCCCGCATCGACATGGGAACCATCATCATCGCCCATTGCAGGGTTGGACGGGTTTCCGGGACCGACGCAAGAATGCACGGCTCCTCGCCAACCAGTGCCCGTATCACTTTCAAGAAAATGTCGGGCCCGGTCTTGTTCGCGAGATGCCTTGGCGGTGTGTATGGATCCGCCGCTTTCAGATGCAACCGCCCCATCGTCGGATTAAACGCGCGGGCGGCTTCTACGGGTACACGGGCGAGCGCTTGATCAACCGAAAACGGGTTGTCATCAAACTTGCGAAAGTCCTTCGGATCGAGAATTGCCACGTGGGTCCTGACGCGTTGTCCGCCGCGAGCAGTGTGTTCGACGCCATCGTGCTTGCAATGGCACACGCAGTACCGGCCCGACGGCAACGGGTAGGCCAACATCCCTTCGCTCTGCGTTGAATCACTGGTGAGTGAACCGTGTGAGGGCGAACGGCGGGTGATTTCGGCTTTCTCATCCGGACGAATCCCCGGACTGGCCGCTACGATGCGGTACCCCTCCCCCATCGGCGATTTTTGCGACGTGAAGATAGCCTGGTCACAATCGATTTCCACGGCTTTGGAGGCGCGCACAGAATCCTGACCGTGCAACGGTTGCTGGCCAGCCGGATGCATCTTTCCACTGACGAATTTAGCGGGCTGGGTGGACGGCGGATTGCTTACATTTGGTCGGTGATCCATTCGAACGGCTCCAAGACGCCGCGCAAGGCGGTATGCAAAGGAACGGGAACCACGTAATCGTCCGCGTGCCCAGACGTTGCGTAACCAAGTGACCCGACGACGCTAGAGGCGAAGAATTCCACGTTCTCAAAGCGTGATTCGCACATGTTCCAAACGCGATTGAGGTTGGCTTCGACAAAGCGGCGGGGATCGTCAAACACTTCAGGGCAATAGTCACCCTTGCAAAGAACAATTGCTGTCGGTGTCTTGACGCGTTGTTCGCGCTGACCGCCCGACATCGCATCGATATAGCTCATCATTTTCAGCGCGAAGAAATCCGGCTGGGTTGATCCGTTCGCCGCTTGCGCCGCGTCGATGAGCATGATCAAACCTTCCGACTGATTCATCAGGCTGTTGATTACCTTGAATGTCTTGGGTGTTGCGATTTCAGCCGCGAGCGATTCGCCGGCCATATCGGGCATAACCAAATCAAACCACTGATTCTGCGCCTGCGTTTTGCAGATCTGATAGTAGGCCCAGTACCACTCATTGGGTTCCATTGGCGTCTTGGGTGGAAACATGCGGTGGGCCATGTAGTTGACGACGGTTTGTTGCAGGTCAACGCTGTACGCACCTTTCGGAACGGCTTTGAATTCACCCGCCCGCTGCGAAAGCATGTCTAACAGAAAGCCCAAGTAAACCGTTTTTCCAACGTTGCTCTCACCGACAATGGTGATGACTTGCGGGTTGCGTTGTTGTGCGATGGAATCGTGAACGATTGACATCGGCGCAGAGCACGAACCACACAGCATCGCCTCGGCTGTGTTCTCTGTGTTGCAAATCAAGCATGTCGCTGCTTGCGCGTATGTCGTTGCCATCGTCGTGTCTCCCAAGCGCTACGCCAGATAGTCCGGCGCAGAGTTTTTCTTGCTATCCCCGTATGTCCATGGCACAGCGGAACCCAACATTGTGCGCGCGAACAAGGCTGGCGAGTCCGGTTCGAAATCCACTCGTCGCCTGCGCCGGAAAATAAGTGTCATACGCCCCACCGCGAATGCTCTTCATCAGCATGTCCCCAACGATGGGTCGATCCTGTTCGTCGGTCAGTTCCAAGTCGGAGTCGGTCCATTCCCAAACGTTACCGACAAGTTGCGAGACGCCGTTGGGTGCGTCGCCGGCTTTGAACGACGTCACCGGTGCAGTCGTCGCCAATCCGCTGGACCAAATATTGCATCGCGACTTATCAAGCGCATCACCCCAGGGATAACGCCGCAAGATGTACGCCGAACTGCGAATCCGCCAGCTGGCAGCCACTTGCCACTCTGATTCTGTCGGCAATCGGAAACCAGCCCATTTCGCAAAAGCTTGGGCCTCATAAAAACTCACGCCCACCACCGGATGGTCGGCCAGGAGTTTATTGTGACGTCCACCTTTCCAGAATCTTGGCCCGGCAGAACCGGTCAAATCCACAAAATCGATGAGGTGCGTCCACAGGTCCTGAGGCCAGAATTCGAGTTCTTCATAACCGCCGCAATCAACGAAGTGCTGGAATTCGGCGTTCGTGATCGAGTGTTTTGACAGCACAAACGAATTCGTTTCGATCTCCAACTCGGGGCATCCGGGCGCGTCGTTGATCGTCATGGGTAAGGTCGCGCTGCCTTCGGGCACCAACGCAAACCGATTGTCGATCGCATCGTTGGC
>BQJS01000154.1 GCA_021604825.1 Phycisphaerae bacterium
TTCAAGAACCCCGAGGGGCATTCTGCCGGTCAGCTGATCGATGCGGCTGGTTTGAAAGGGTTGCGGCGGGGACAAGCCCGCGTGTCTGAAGTGCATGGCAATTTCATCGTCGCCGATGAGGGGGCATGTGCTTCGGAAGTATTGGACGTCATCGAGCATGTTCGAGGTGCGGTCGAAGCGCACTGCGGCATACGACTCGATACGGAAATTGCCATTTGGTAGTGACGCTTCCGCAAGGATTGGAAGCGACAAGACGCTGAAAGGGATGTCAGCAATGAGAAGGGAAACCCGGCCTGTCCGCATTGGCCCGCACAATCAATCCGTCCGAGTTAATCATCTTGATATCACGCTACTTTCCGGCGGTCCGAGCGACGAACGCGAAGTCAGTCTTGCGAGTGGCCGCTGCATTGGTGCGGCGTTATCGCGTTTGGGGCATCGCGTATCCATCTGCGATATATCGCCAGACCGCATGTCCGCGCTCGATCGGGCAGCCGACCTTGTTTTTATCGCTTTGCATGGCGACTTCGGCGAAGACGGCAAGCTGCAAGCCGAGTTGGAACGCCGCGACTTGCGATTCACCGGGACAGGATCACTCGCCAGCGCATTGGTCATGGACAAGGTTCGCACGAAAGGCGCATTGATCGGTGCCGGACTGCCCACGCCCCGTTTCGACATCGCCCGCAAAGGCACCATCGGAGAAGTGGTTCGACGCTGGCGCTTGCCCGTCGTGGTCAAGCCGATTTCCTCCGGCAGCAGCATCGACGTGTTTATGGTGCGCGAAGGTGATCGTTTTGAAGACGCCTTAAATAGCGTGGTTCGCAAATACGACACCGCACTGGTCGAGGAATTGGTCGAGGGTCCGGAATTGACAGTGGGCATCTTGGGTGATGAAGCCCTGCCTCCGATTCAGATCAGCACGGCGCGCGAATTTTACGACTATGAAGCCAAATACATCGACGACGCGACCGAATACAAACTTGATGTCGATCTGCCGGACGATCTGCTTTCACGCATGCAAGCGATGAGCTTGAAAGCCGCAAGCGCGTTGGGATGCCGCGATTTTTGCCGGGTCGATTGGATGGTCGACAGTATTACGCATGAGCCTTACATCTTGGAACTCAACACGATTCCGGGGTTTACATCGCATTCGCTGCTGCCCAAAGCTGCGGCTCATTCGGGCATGGCATTTGACGATCTGTGCCAGTCGATTGTCGAGTTTGCGATGAAGCGACCAAACAACTGAACTGCGATGGTGGGTGCTCGGTTGGGTGCCGCGATCGAAGTTGGTGATTGATAATGGCCAAGCGTAAGAAAAAAAACACAGCGCCCATCCGTCGATGGATCGAGGCGCTTCGAGAAAACGATTTTCTGCATCGTTGGCGACGCCCGTTCGTTGGATGTCTGTTGATGGTCCTGCTCCTCAGCGGGATTGCGATGGGCATGCGGCAGTTGGAGCGATACGTCTATTCGCACATCAACAATCAGAAACCCGCGCAAATTGAATTCGCCTCGCTCCCCAAGCATTTGGAGGGCGTGTTCGCAAACGTCGTCGCCGAATACGAGCATCAGCCGTGGATGGGCGACGAACTTTGCGTCAACATTGCAGAACACTTGAACAATGTCGCCTGGGTCAAGAAGGTCAATCGCGTTCATCGGTTCAGCGATGGTCGCGTCGAGATTGATTGCAGCTATCGAAACCCCGTGGCAATGGTGCGGACCACCGGCGGAATGCTTCTGGTCGATGACGAAGGCGTGTTGCTGCCGGGGCAATATGCGCGAGATTTGAATTTGCTCGCCATCGAAGGAGTAGGCACGCCACCGCCAGACCCCGGCGAGCGTTGGGACGCGCCGGAGCTACATGCCGGCTTGGATCTCGTCCGTATCTTCGAGAAGGAACGATTCGCGAGTCAGATCACCGGCGTTTCGGTCAACAACTATCGAGGGCGTCAGGATCGTCGCGCCGCCCACATCGAGCTAGCCACCAACCGCGAAGGTAGTCGAATCATTTGGGGGTCGGCGCCCGGTGAAGAAATTGAGGAGAACACGTTGGAGCAAAAAGTGAAGCTCCTTCGCAGCAATTTCCACCGTTACGGGCATGTGGACGCGAATCATGGTGTGATCGACGTATCAATTTATCCCGACCGCATCCTTGCCCAACCCAGCGAAAGCTGATTGCAGCGATTGGCCCTTTGTTTTGTATAATGATGGTATGCGGTGATGTATTTTGGGGTTCAACCGGAAGCCAGATGGATGTCGCGTGGGATTGAGATGCCATGAACGAAATGACGAACTACATTTCAACGCTGTTTGACGTATTCAAGCAGCATCTTCCGAGCGAAGTGATCGCCACGCAGTTTCCGGCTGCCATCGTGGCCATTCTCATGGGCGTTGGGGTTTGCGTCTTAGGCGCGAAGTTGGCCCGGTGGTTCATCACGATTATCTTCGCATCTGCGGGGATGGTATGTGGTCTTGGTTTGGGTAAGGCGCTCGGATTCTCGTCGCCGATCTCGGCGTTGGGTGGTGGGTTGGCATTGGGGGCCGTCGGATTCTCGCTCCATCGATTCTGGGTTGGGTTGATGGCCGCCGCATTCTTATCATCGGTAGCACTCGGGGTCGTGTCATCGCAATCGGCGTTTCCCCGTCTTTCAGAGTTCAACGATCTCGAACAAAAATCACAAATCGTCACGGAGGTTCAGGACTTTCAACTCGGACCGTCGGAGAACGCTCTTCAATCGGGCTGGGATAAACTTGACGCCTATGGCGACCGGTTCTGGGAATACCTCAACAAGCAGGACTCGTCACTCAAGCTCAAGGTTGTGGGCTGGGGCGTCGGGGCTGGGTTGGTTGGTTTGCTATTGGGATTGCTCCTCAGCCGCATCACCTTGATTGTCTTCACCGCAGCGTTTGGAACGCTGCTGATTTCGAGCGGTGTTTATGTGTTGGGCAATGGCATGGGCATGGATATGTTGCAGGCCACGCGCGATCGACCGGCGATGTCGGGCTTGGCGATACTTTCGTTCTTCGTGGTGTCGGTAGCGTTGCAAACGGCGCTGACCCGCAAGGAAGCCCCTGCGTCCGAATAGTCGTACGCTGCCCAATTGAATTGAAGTTTTGATCCCGTGCGACAATTCCACATACCGATGACGTGACGCCACAGGCGCTGCGTACATCCACCTTCAACGAGCCCGCCATCAGTTCCGATAATCAAAGATTACCACCTCGTACGTTTCCGTTTTGCCCGGCCAATTCCGGCATCGTAGGCTTGTGACGCTAAGTCTATCGATAAAAAAAGGGGACGATTACCGTGTTCTATTTGGTTCAAGAATGGATGACGTTGCTGCGCGGACTCGACGCCGTCGTGGGCATTCCGCTTTGTCTCGCCGGTGGAGCGCTTGTTTACGCCGGTTGGCGATTGTGGCCGGCAGTTGCGCTCGCAAGCTTTGGTGTGGTCGGCGGGGTTATTGGCCAGTCACTTTCCGGAGACCTTGCGTTTAACGCGGCATGGTTTGGTGGCGGGGCAGCTGTCCTGATGATTGGCGGGTTCTTACTTTCGCAGTTCGCGTCAGTGGTACTGGCTGGGATCATCGGCGGGGCGATCACCGCGATGATTCTCGAAGTCTTCCGCATGACCGGACCATTCATGTGGCTGGGGGCGTTTCTGGGATTCGCGGGATGCGGTTCATGGGCGTTTGCCAATCGCAACCGGGTCATCGCCCTCGTGACTTCGTTTGAAGGCGGGGCGTTGTTTATCTCCGGGATGTCCATCATGGTGCGGGAGGTGTCTTGGCTGCATTCGTTTTTCCGGTCGATGACCTCGGAAAGTCCGTTCATGATCGGATTTTTCCTGCTCGTTCCGACGGCAGTGGGCGTGCTCATCCAAGCCGCCGATGCCAACCGCAGCTCAGCCAAGTCGGCGCAATAGTCGAACAGACTGACGAGGCTGTTTTACGGGCAGATTGACAAGGCGGTTTTTACAACCGCGATCGATTCAGTACGATAATCACCGGTTCGTCCAAAAGGGGCGAGCCGGTTTTTCATTGCGCAAAGGATCGAACGTGTCAGGACCACTGGGCAAATCCATCGGCGTGCGAATCGATGATTTGAAGTCGGGTGTGAAGTCGGGCATCCGCTGTGCTACCCAGATGGGGTTCAGTGCTGCGGAAGTTGCGGCGGACTCGCAAGAAGTTTGCCCAAGCGAATTGAGCGAAACCGGTCGCAGTCATCTCGCTCGACTGGTGCGGAGCGGAAACATGGCGTTTTCCGCGCTGTCGCACAATGCAGGATTCGCCGAATTGACGGATGTCACGCATCTAAATCGCGCCGTCGAGTCCACCAAGGAGGCGATTCGCTTGGCGGCCGACATGCGGGTGCCGACACTGTCGAAGGGGCTTGGTCCGCTGTCGTCGGTCAATGAGCGCGATCGCGATTCGGTGATCGCCGCGATATGGGACGTATCGAAATATGCCGAGCGGTTTGGTACGACGCTGGCTATCCATTCGCGTTTTGGTGGTACGGATTCGTTGATTGAATTGGTGCAGCAGATCGCCTGCCCAGGTTTGCAAATCGCCATCGATCCGGGCGAATTGATTTCAGCCGGTGTCGATCCGTTGGCTGCCGCAAGTGCAACGGGCGACCAACTCGCGCTCGCGTACATCCGAGACGCCCAGGTGGGCACCCCCGAGCACGCCGGATCGGAAGTTCCGCTCGGACAAGGCTCGTTGGACTTACAGGCGTATCTCGCTCACCTTTCCCTCCACGCAGGCGTACCAGCCCCGATCCTGCGCAGAAACAACACCGCTGATGCTCAAATCGAAATCGCAACCGACAGGCAATTCTTATTGGACTCAATGCAATTCTGAGTGAATCCCGGTCCGACTATTCTGCGAGCTAGATTGCAGAGCCAGTACCCGTTTGCAGGTTTTGAATACGAGCTCGGTCACTGCAGATCGCGGGTCCGGGAATAACACTCCCAAAGCTCTTCATCCGGACCTGAAATTGAAGTTGTCGGGGACCACTCGCGTATTGGACACTAAGGGCACATGACTGCTTTGTCGTCCTTCACAAGAAGACTGTGTGGGCGGACGATATCTGTAGCAACCGGGCCTGAATTGCCAGCCACTCTGCGCATGCTTGGACCGATTGCTCGGGCGACGACATACTGAATTGGGAGACGACTTATGCAAGTGGCCAGTCCACCGGTAAGACCTTCGCAACCTCAGACAGAACCCGCGCCGGACCCTGTAAGCGTGCAGCGTTTCTACCCTCCGGCGATTGAAGAATGGCGCGAAACAGGTCTCCCGCAAACATTGCTCGAGGCGCTCATCGTCAAGTACCTGTTCACGGCAGGCGAGCAGACCGGACGCAACGTAGCCAAAGCACTCGCCCTTCCTCCCAAGCCCGTGCTGGATGTGTTGCAGTCGCTTAAGAATGCCCAACAGGCATACTACAAAGACAGTGCGACGATGGGCGATTTTCAATATGCCTTGTCTGAGGGAGGGCGCGACCGCGCTCGAAAACTCTTGGATGAAAGCATGTACGTTGGGGCTGCACCGGTGCCCTTCGAGTATTATGTTGAATCCGTCTCCGCCCAGTCGATCACCTCGGAAAAGCCCGGCGTCAAGCAAGTGCAAGCCGCGTTCTCCGATGTCGTCATATCGGAATCCATGCAGCGGCGACTCGGTCCGGCGATCAATTCAGGCCGCGGGTTGTTCCTGTATGGTGCGCCCGGTAACGGCAAGACGACGATGGCCGAACGCATCACCCGTTGTTTTGGTTCGCACATTTGGATTCCACACGCGATCTACGTCGACGGTGAGATTATTAAATTCTACGACCCGCAAAGTCACATCGCGGTAGGTTCAAATGGACCGTCCGTGCTCAAGGGCGAAGTTTACGATCCGCGCTGGATCAAGATCGAACGGCCCACCATCATCGTCGGTGGTGAGCTGACGATGGAGTCGCTCGAACTGCAGTTCAATCCCTTCACAAAGATCACCGAACCATCCGTCCAGCTGAAAAGCAATTGCGGAACGCTGGTGATCGACGACTTTGGCCGACAGCGAATGCCCCCGGTGGACCTGCTCAACCGGTGGATCGTTCCGCTCGAGAAGCGATTTGACTACCTGGCGCTATCGACCGGGACGAAAATTCAGGTGCCGTTCGACCAGCTCATTATCTTCTCGACCAACCTCGAGCCGCGCGAACTGGTGGACGACGCGTTCTTGCGACGTATTCCGTACAAGGTCAACGTAATGGATCCGCCCGTCGAGCAGTTCCGCGAGCTTATGAAGTTTACGGCTGACCTGTTCAACATCGAATACGAAGCCGACGTCGTCGATGATCTGATCGAGCGTCATTACGTGCAGTGCAATCGGCCCCTTCGATGTTGCCACCCGCGCGACCTGTTGCTCCAAATCATCAACATCGCGGCGTACAACGAGTGCGAAGTGAAGATGACCAAGGAAGCGTTTGAAGCGGCGGTCGACAACTACTTCGCGGTGATGTAACGTCGGGGGATGACAAACCCATCGAACCACCACGCCCGTCGACGCGTAGATGTAAGTATGAAGCGTCGCCGGTCAATGTCAGCGTTCTTGGCGTTCGGATTGCTTGGTTCGGCAGCGGTATTTGGAGAGCCGCAACAAGGTGGCGGTACGTCGGAGAGTTCCGGGGAGGGTCACCCGGCAGCTTCGCGCAAGTGGCTTCCGCACGCGTTCGCCGATCAGAGTCGTCTGCACGAAACGTCGGGCATCGTCGCGAGTCGCAAGTATCCCGGGGTGCTCTGGACGCACGGCGATTCCGGGAATGATCCGAAACTCATCGCCATCAATACAGGCGGAGTGGTCCTCGCCGAAGTTGAGGTTCGCGGGGCACCCAACACCGACTGGGAAGACATTTGCGCCGACAATCAAGGCAATCTCTACGTCGGTGACATCGGCAACAATCACGCCATGTTCCCCGCGCGATACGTCTACCGCATTCCCGAACCCGATCCGTACCATCCGCCAAAAAAGGCTGTCAGCGCCACGAAACGGTGGCGCTATAAGTACCCGGACAAGGAACGTTTCGATTGTGAGGCTCTGTTCTGGGACGGCCAATCGCTTTACGTGATGGCCAACTTGATTCCCACAAAAGCTGCGGTGTACCGCCTGACTGAGATTCGCGATGGGAAGATGCAGCTCGATCGTGTTGCGGACCCGCGTCTGGCTTTTCCAATTGGAGCCGACGTTTCCGCCGATGGCAAACGCCTTGTTGTGAGCAGCTTTGCGGCGCTAAACATCTTCGACTTTGAGACGAATGACGATTCGTCCATCACGCTTTCAAACAAGCGAGCGATTCGTTATCCGTCGAAGGAGGGCCGCATCGAATCTGTATGCTTTTTTGGAACGGATGTGATCGCGATGTCGGAGCTTGGGAAACTGTATCGGCTGAACCCCAAGGACTTCGATGACGGGGTGCATTTTACCCGTCCATAGGTTTGGCCTTCCAGACGCTCGACTGAACGTGTCGGTAACCCTGCCGAGATTCGCCATTTCTATTGCCAAGGCTTCAGCGTGATGAGCAGTGTTGCTATGGCGATGATGACACCGAGCGCGGCGAACCAGACGCGATACGATTGAAGTCGCACCTGTCGCTCAGCCGCTGCTGCGGATCGTTCAGCCGGGGTGGGTGACGACGATGTCGGCGCCGCTCTTCCCGACGTTGGAACACTGGCTTGACTTGCCTTGTGGCGGGCTTTTTCTTCTTTGACCAATGACTTGGCGATTTTCTTTTCGATCTTGGCCTGTTCTTTGTCACTCATGTCACACTTCCAATCGAATCTGAATTTTCTACCGAATCCGATCCATGATATCGCAAGACTAAGAATTTGACGACCGACGTGGGGGTATCCTGCCAGACTTAAAATCTTCGTCAAACGTTTTCTTTCTCCGCAAAATATGATGGTAATGTTGGGCGAACCGATGGGCTTCGTCACGAACGCTTTGAAGCAATCGCAAGGCATCGTTGTTGCGGGCCATCCGGATGGGCGCGCTCTGCGCCTGGACGTAAACCAGTTCCTCCTTCTTGGCCAGTGAAAGCACCATCGCCGGCTTAAGGTCCAACTCCCCAAATGCTTCCTGCGCCGCATGAAGCTGACCCAACCCACCGTCGATCAAAATGATGTCGGGGTACAACTCCTCGCCCGCCGATGCGTAACGATACCGACGTTGGATGACCTCTTTGATCATCGCGTAATCGTCCTGCCCCTCCACGGTCTTGATCTGAAATCGCTTGTAACCCGACTTGAATGGCTTGCCGTCGATAAAGCACACGAGCGACCCAACCGACTGCTCGCCTTGCAGATTCGCGATGTCGATGCCTTCGATGCTTCGCGGTCGGTTTTCGAGATTGAGCAATTCGGCCAACTTGTCCAGCCCCTTAGCCGGATCGATGTAAAACGCTTCGATCTGTCGGTCGCGATCGGTGTCGCCCGAATCGTTCAGCGCCTGGATCGATTTGATACGGTCGCGAATGACTGCCGCATCTTCGTAGCGTGTTTCAGTCGACGCGGTTTCCATTTCCTTGGTCATCTGCCGAATCAAGACGGATCGCTTGGACTTCAACAGATTCTTCAACCGCTCGATGTCTTTGCGATACGCATCGCGGCTGATGAGGTCGGCGCAGGGGGCGGTACACTGATTGATCGCGTGAAGCAGGCACGGTCGAAAGAAGCGCCGAGAATCATCGTCGGCACGTATCTCCAACTCACACGTGCGAAATTTGAATACTTTTTGCAGCGTGTTCACCGCATCGCGGATGGCCGCTGAATTGGTAAACGGGCCGTACAATTTGCTGCCCTTGGCTCGCGGGGTTCGGGTGACAAACACGCCGGGAAAATCGTCACCTGTGGTGATCTCAAGGTAGGGAAAAGTTTTGTCATCCTTGAGTTGGGCGTTGTGGGGCGGTTGAATGTCTTTGATCAGCCGTGCTTCTTTGAGAAGGGCGTCCACTTCGGTTTCGCAATCGAGAAAATCGATGTCGGCGACGCGGGTGGCCATGTTGGCGATGTCTGGACCACGACTGGTCAACAGGTCAGCCGCCGGTTGAAAATAGCTCATCACGCGCGACCGCAGATCCTTGGCTTTTCCGATATATAGGACCTTCCCCTCAGCGTCTTTCATGAGATAGACACCGGGCGAATTCGGGAACCGTCCGATCAATTCCCTCAGGGCTTCAATGCGTTTCTGGTCGCTCATCGCCCGAATTGTAGCAATGGAGGGATTTTTCGGCGACGGTCCGCCTGACGGGTGCATGAAATGGACAAGCTTCGCTGAAAATTTGTATCAACGGGTAGGGCGATCATCACACGAAATGAAACAGATTCATTCCGTTGCTAACGTCCCGATTCACATTCATTCATGGACGACTTCGCTAAACATTTGTAGAATGACCGGAATTGTCTGTACAATCGAATTAGCGTCCACAATGACCGCTTGTGAACGTGGATCAGTGTCTCGGGTCGCAAGTCGGTGTTTCTAGTCAACGCCATGCACAACCACCGAAATGCTGCGAATACCGGAGGCGGTCGATTGCATTCAGAGATCACTATGACCCGTCAACTTGCCGTCGGAATCGATCTTGGTGGCACAAATATTGTTACCGCACTGATTGCTGACGACGGTGATATCATCGGCATCGTCACGCGGCGGACCGACGCTGGTCGTGGTGCCGAACGAGTCGTCGGCGAGATGGCCGACACCGTCAACGATCTGATCGCTCAGAATTCGGTTTCACCCGATGATGTCGTCGGTTTGGGCATCGGTACTCCAGGGCCACTTCGCCTGAGCAAGGGATTCATCCATCGCTCCGCCAACCTTCCCGGTTGGGAGAATGTTCCCATCCGTCAATGGCTGCAAGATAAGACTGAGCTACCGGTGCAATTGGAAAACGATGCCAATGCCGCCGCATACGCCGAGCATTGGGTCGGTGCGGGCAAAGGTGCGGGTGATCTGGTGACGTTAACCTTGGGGACCGGCATCGGAGCCGGTGCCATCATCGACGGCGAAATTCTCCGCGGTCATTTCGAGAACGCCGCCGAATTCGGTCACACGATCGTCGAGCTGGACGGGCGGCCTTGTAGTTGCGGACAACGCGGTTGCCTTGAGCAATACGCATCTCCGGGCAACATCGCCAAGTACGCTATCGAACAAATCCGCAAGGGTTCAAAAAGTTCGCTGGGCCCGGTGCTGAAAGCAAACGGTGCGTTTGATTCGCAAGCCATCGCAGAAGCAGCCCAGGCGGGCGACGCGCTGGCCGACACCATCTGGGACGAAGCCTGCCGCTACATCGCCCTCGCGTGCGTCAATATTCAGCACACCGTCAACCCGGAAATCCTCGTGCTCGCCGGCGGAATGAGCAAGTCGGGCGATTTCCTCCTGGGCCGCGTGCGACGCCATTTCACAGCGCAAACCTGGAAGATCTTCGAAGACAAACCGCGGATCGTGCTTTCAAATCTCGGTGGAAATGCCGGCGTCATCGGAGCAGCAGGGTTGGCGTGGAAAGCACACCGCAGCGGTTCGGCATGTCTGAATATCGCCGCGGCTGAATAAAACCACCTCAAACTTGCCCAGCGATCGCCGATCGGCCCAACGCGATCTGCGGGACAATTACTGCTCGTCGAACAATGATCTTTCTCTAAATTCGGATGCCCGTTCGAGCAATTCGTTTCGATCGGGAACCACTTCTGGCTCCAATGCGAAATCGACCGAGTGCTGGTCGTGAATCTTTCCCGGGTACAATACTTCGGAAAAGAAATCGATTCCCGGTTTCTGATACCAGGGTGATTTGATGAAGTGGTGCGTCTTTAGCGTCTCGTATCCGTCGAGCCGCGCGACGACGTCGTAGTCACCGTACCAGAGGAAATCTGTCGAAACCGGTGATCGGCCGACTTCCTCGTCGTTGAGCCAAACCAATGCGCCTTGCGGTTCGGTGTTGATGGTCAGCGTTCTTCGCACGCAGCCCGTGTTGACAAGCGTCGCGAGTACGCACCCGATGATCGCAATCCGCAGGAATGGCGTTCGGATAGAACGTCGCATGGCGGCTGCGGGCGCGCTGGATGAAATTGTGGTTGAATCGGTAGTTGGCATCATGCCGGAATGATGCGCGCAAATCGGCGAATCGTCCAGCCGAATTCGGTAAACGCAAATTCACAGCGGCTGACGCGCTTCACCCGTACGACAAATTCAACTCCGGCGCCGACGAGATACCGCACTCAGCGATCCCAGGCCCAGCATCATCAGCGGGATCATTCCGACGGCACCAGCCCCACATCCGACGCTCCCACCAGATCCGCCGGTGGCACCGCTGCCGGAACCGTTGGCTGAGCAGGCGTCGTCGTCGCAATCGTCGGGAATGCCATCGTTGTCGCAGTCGCCGAATCGCGATTGCTGGGCGTCGCCAACGCCATCTCCGTCGCAGTCGGGCGATAGGGCGAACGGAAGCACGAAAACGTCCTCGTCATTGCCAGTACCTTTGGACTGGTTGCCCGAATACCAAACCGCCAACCAGCTACCCTGTCCGTCCGTGGCCAATTGAACGCCGAGATCCTCAGCCGTGTCCTGTTCCGCGTCGGCATTGAGCGGCTCGGGCTCGTCCCATGATGCACCGCCATTGCGACTTTCACTGGCTAATATGTCGATGTCCTCACCGAGCAGACCGGTCTGCTCCCAACCCACCATCCAGGAATCGTCCATGCCAGAGGCTATGAATGGATTGACACCGACCGCGATGCGCGAGGGCGAGGACCAATTCCGTTCCCCGCCAACGGTTGATGATGCGGAATCAGAGTTGGCGGAGTGCGAAACGTATACTTCGCCCGCGTCGGCATAGG
>BQJS01000155.1 GCA_021604825.1 Phycisphaerae bacterium
CCGCCACGCCAGCAAACCCCCCAAGAGCGAAACCAATCTCAACGTCGAACTGGAGCCCACGCCGGACATCTGCGCCGCCCTCGGACGCGAAAAAGGAGATCGCATCGTCATTGGTTTCGCCCTGCAAGATGTGGACGCCCACAACAAAGCCGAAGAGAAAATGCGGGCCAAGCACTGCAACGCAATCGTGATGAATCGAATCGAAGCGATGCAAAGCGCTGCGTCAACAATCGAAATCAAAGTCGAAGGCCAGCCATGGCGCGAACCGGTTTCGCTAGACAAGTCGCAAAGCGGTCGACTCGTCGTCGAGTTGGTCGAGGAACTGGCAGTGGGGCATGGCTGACGCGCGCCGGGATCACTCGCGCACGGTGGCGGCAGAGTTCTAGATACTGGTCCAATTGACACCCAACGGGCCCGCGCTATACTCGAAGTTGGTTTCAGCCTTTGAAAGTCCTAATTCGCATTCTGCGCGGTTTCGCGCTTCTGGCACGTCGCCCATGAAGTCCGTGCGCTCCTCATCTAACTCAAGAAATTCCAAACGCAATCGCCCCGGTTCGCGTAAGCCTGCCGATGTTGTTGCGAAGGTTCCCGGTCGCGTCTTGATGCTAGGGTGGGCGTTTCCTGCTTACTTATCTGGTGGCGTGGGGACAGCTTGTCAGGGACTATGTCGGGCACTGACTCAATTGGGTGTGGGCATTGACTTTATCATGTCCGGTCCGGGCGACGCGGAGACTGATGGCGGCGGGGCTGTTCCCGACGGGGTTGATGCGGTGTCGTTGGCGGGTAAACCGGACTCGATCGTTGGAGAGTCGTTGGGTTCCAAGCACGGGCGGTTGGCTGACAGTTGGGACGCTGCGATCGAACATGCAAAAACGAGTGGTGAGCGGGAGGCGTCACCGTTTGGCGCGCCGGCAGGCTATCCGCATCTTGAATTCATTCGTATTAATGTGGGGCTGCAGCCATACCAGCGGCCAGGCGAGTCTGGCAAAGGTGGTGTGGCTGATTGTCAGTCTACCTCGGCGTCTGAACAGACCGGCGCGGGATCGCACGCAACGCCCGGGCAACCCAGGCAATCGGAGGAGGAGCGGCGAACAAATCTGTTTTCCGAAGTCGATTGCTACACGCACCAGGCGATTCAAGCGGTGGCGGGGCGCGAGTTTTTATGCGTGCATGCCCACGATTGGATGACGTTTCAAGCCGGGGCGGCGATCGCGGAGTCGACGGGTAAACCGTTTGTCGCCCACGTGCATTCGACGGAATACGAACGCACCGCCCACCAGATCGACCAAAGCATATTTGAAATCGAGAAACAGGCGTTGATGAAAGCGGACGCGGTCATCGCGGTGAGCCACATGGCCCGCGAAGTGTTGATCCGCCGATACGAAATTGACGCGTCGAAAATCACCGTCGTCTACAACGGTGTCGATTGCCCCGAGTCGAATCCCGCGATGCATCCGACGAAAATCGTTCGCGATGAGAAGATCGTTTTGTTCATGGGTCGGATGACGCTCCAAAAAGGCCCGGAGTATTTCTTGGCGGCTGCCCGCAAGGTGCTTGCGGTGATGGGCAACGTACGCTTCATCATGGCCGGCAGTGGTGAATTGCTCGAGCAGACGATGGGGTTGGCCGATCAACTGGGTATTGCCGACCGCGTGATCTTTCCCGGTTTTCTGCGCGGCGATGAAGTGGAGCGGGCGTTTCGATCGGCGGATCTGTATGTGATGCCAAGCGTGTCGGATCCGTTCGGGATTGCAGCGCTGGAGGCGGCGAGTTTCGACGTACCCGTTTTGGTGTCGCGGCAGTCTGGTGTGTCTGAAGTCATGAGCCACGTGCTCAAGGCCGACTTCTGGGACATCGACGATATGGCCGACAAGATCGTCGCGGTATTGCGACATCCTCCATTGCAAGCCGCGCTGCGAAAGCACGGTGGGTTTGAAGTTCGCAACCTGAAATGGTCGAACGCAGCACGTCAGGTTGTTGAGGTGTACCAGACCGCTTTGAAACACGCATCGGTCGCTTAGGGACGGGGCAGGGAACCGTGTCAGATTCCAGGAACGCAGACCGATCCGAGCAAGATGGGGGGCATTTGGCGACTCCGCGCGGGACGATCGTTTTCGCGTTGCATGCCCATGTCCCGAGGGTCTTGGGGCGATACCGCTCCATTGATCAGCAAGCCGACTACTTCGACGCCTATCGCACCCGCGATTTGTGTGTTCGTTACGCTGAAGAATGCATCATTCCGACGAACCGGATCTTGGCTTCGGCGGTCGGGCGACTTGAAGGGCGATTTCGCGCGGCGGTCAGCGTTTCGGGTATCGCGCTGGATTTGTTCGAGCGATACGCCCCGGAGGCCATCACTTCGTTCGAGCAGTTGGCCAAGACCGACTGCGTCGAAATGCTGGGCACACCATGCCATCAGGCGCTCGCCTTCGCGTATTCCATTCAAGGTTTCGCCGATGAAGTGAACCGTCATCGGGAACGCGTCGAAGAATTGTTCGGCGTATCGCCTCGCGTGTTTCGCAACACCGAGTTGATCTGTGGCGAACAGGTGGCCAACACCATCGCGCACTTGGGGTTTGACGGAATGCTCTGCGATGCGCCCCGTGAAGCGCTGGCCGGTCGCAGCAGTCACCGTGTTTACGGTTGTGGACACGCATCGTTGCCCGTATTGATGCGCGATCCCGATTTGACCTCGCAAGTGACTGATGCCTTCCTGGGTGGGCAAGATGGACAGGAGCCCATGGTTGCGCCGCAATTCGCCGAGCGTATGGTTGAAGCGTCGAGCGGCGGGATTGCAGGACTGTTCCTAGATTACGAGGTGTTTGGTAAGCGTTTTGTGACAGAGAGTGGCATTTTTGAATTCTTGCGTCACCTTCCTGACCAAGTTGTCAACAAAGGGGGAGCAGTCTTCAAGACCCCGTCGGAAGTCTTGGCCGCGCGCGGGCCGATGGATGAGTTGCACTTGGGGCGACATGTTTCCCCCTGCGAATGGGGTGGCACCCTTTCCCCATGGTTGGGAGGGTCGATGCAATCGCATGCCGCCCATCAACTTTACGCCCTCGAATCAACAGCCACCGCGACGGGGGAGGGGCCTTTGTTAGACGCCTGGCGGTGTCTTCAGGGGGCTGAATATTTCTTGTCGATGAGCATGCTCGAACGAGCCGCCGCTCACTCGGGCCATTTGATTCCGCACCTCGATGGACCCTATCACGCCTATATCGTATTCATGAATATCTTGGATGATTTGGCTCGGCGACTTGAACGGGCACGTTCGAGGCAGGCCCCCGTGCGTGACCAAGTGTCCGCCGACTGATCTGTTGCAACATGTATTGGATTTGGCGACCGAAATTCGGTGGGCTTGGCGACGCAATCATCGATGGAAACGAACCAAGATTGGATCACATTTCGTCCCAACGAGGCCGTCAAGACGCTCGCGAGTTACAAGCGGGTAGTTTCGGCGCTTTGGGTAATTGGTGTATCAGCATTGGAACCGTCGATTTTGACAGCGCGCGAATCACTTCAATGAGTCCACCCATCTGTGAATCAATCGTGGAAACAGTCAATTTGCAGGAAAACCCGGGTGCCAAAGGACTGTTGGCCGGGCCCGAAGTTGATTTCAGGGTTGCTGCAACGGGTGAATTATTCAAGGTAGTCGATCGATCGCGTCGATACGGGCATAACATTTTGTCCATTTTTTGAGGGGCAGAAGGATCGGCGGGAGTCGTATGGTTAATGAGGTAATTTGGAATTTGGGTGTTGACTTGAATTCGCCAATACCTACAATTCGCCCGCGTTGGACGCAGATTGCGGTATTGTGCGGGGCGATCACTCCCGTGCGTTGTCGCTTGGAATTGCAAGGAGGCAGAAGCGTTTACGGCTGTTGTCACCACGACTTAGCAGAACACGGCAGAACAAGCTGAGTTTCGCAGTTGATTTTTTGGTGACGGCTAACGTTGTTCGAAGTAGACGCTTAGGCATCCCCCGTTTGTGCAGCAAGCTATTTGCATCGGACTCGCTCAAACCGATGGTTCCGTTGGCGCGTGGTCGCGGTTTTCGGCGAGTTTTAGATAAGCGTGCTGGATCAAAACTATCAGATTGGGTCAATACAGCTTTGCTGGGATCAATCGACGATAAAAGTCTGACTGGGTTTGAGTTTGTGAAGCGAACAGCTTCTTGAATCATGCTCCTTTCGGGCCGATTGAAGTCGGTTGATGTGGAGAAGACATAGGCGAGACAGGGCGCGCCCGCTTGTAGGCTGGTGCGTGACGTACGGTTTTTTTGAGAACTGAATCCGCGTACCAGGGTACACAAGGATCAAAAACAAATAACTCTTTTGCTGGAGGTTTCTGACTGATGCAAGCTACTTCGAAGAATTGGACCAAGAGGCGGATCGCAACCGCCCTTATTTACTGCGTACCAGCGCTCGCGATGCTGGTCGCTACAGGATGCCAGGATCCCTGCAACCAGGCCGGCGTCTGTGACGACAGTGATGCATGTACGACTGATACATGCACCAATGTCGATGGTGCGGCCGAGTGCACCAATACGCCGGTCGACTGTGCAGGCCAGCTTTGCAATCCAGACGACGGCGCATGCGTTGACTGCCTCGCCGACACCGATTGCGACGATGCCGCATTCTGCAATGGTGACGAAACTTGTGCTGACGACAACACGTGTGCAGCCGGTACCGACCCATGTGCTGAAGGCGAAAGCTGTGACGAAGAAGGCGACGAATGTGTTGCTAGCTGCACCGACGACGCAAGCTGCGACGACGGTCTGTTCTGCACCGGTGTTGAGACCTGCGACAGCAACGGCCTCTGCAGCTCGAGTGGCGATCCGTGTGCCGAAGGCGAAACCTGCAACGACGATACCGACACCTGTGACGCACCAGCCGTCGATTGTAACAGCAATGGCGACTGCGAAGACGGCGAAGAATGCCTCGACAACGTCTGCGTTGAGATTGCTGTCCCCGATTGCAACAGCAACGGCGATTGTCCCGATGACGGTTTGTTCTGCAACGGTACCGAGTCATGCAACACCAACTCGTTCGAATGTGCGTCCTCAGGCGATCCTTGCTTGGCGACCGAGACCTGCAACGAGGACACGGACACCTGTGACAACAATAACCCGTCGATGAGCTTCATCCTGACCAATTTGATCGACATCATCATGTCGGGCCCCGGCGATGACACCATCACCGGTACCCGCGACGGTTCAGCCGACGGTAACACCATCTCGATTGGTGACGACATCGATGGACAGGACGGACACGACCGTGCGAACTTCATTGTGACGGACAACAGCGTTCCCCAGATCGACATGAACAACGTTGAGGAACTTTGGGTGCGTGCGTTGGACAACAACATTGACTTCATTGTTGCAAATTACAATGGCGTCACCGATGTCGCGTACAACAACGGTACTCAGGACCTTGAACTCAATGAGTTCCCGAATCTCCTGGACCTCCACATCATTGGTGGTGACGGTGCTGACGACTTTACCGTCACGTTCGCCGATGATCTGCTTGATACTGCCGACGACGAAACGATCAACGTGTACGTCGACAACGCCGACATCGATACGCTTGAAATCTGGGACGAAAACACCAACAACGAAGGCCCAGAGACCATCAACATCATCGGTTGCGGTGGTACCAGCATTATCGATGACATCGAATCGGGCGACGAGTCGGGCGACGAAGGTGGCACGATTAACATCACTGGCCCAGACGACATCACCCTTGGTGATCTTGGAAACGCCGAGACCATCGACGGATCAGCCGCCACCGGTGACTTGGACATCAGTATCGACAATGGTAACGACGTGACCATCCAGACCGGATCGGGCGATGACATCATCCGCACTGGTGCCAACCTTGATGACATGGACGATGTCGATGCCGGTACGGGTAATGACCGTCTCATCACGAACAGTGCCGTCACGGTTGAAGACCTCACCGTCGCCGGCGTGGAAGAGTGGGAAATCAGCGGTGGAATCACTGTCGATTTCGACAACGTTACTCCCGGTACGATCATCATAACCGGCAACAACAACACCGTGGCTGACAATGTGGCCAAAAACACGCCAATCACTCTGTATGGAACTCTGGCGAACAGCACGATCAATGTTGATGGTGCGGGCAGCGTCGGTTCCAACAGCGATGCGTTGACCATTACTCTCGGTGAAGACGAGACGGCTGCAACGGTCGGCACTTCGGATATTATCATTCCGGACGTCGAAACGTTGAACTTCGTTTCCATGGAAGCAGCGAACGATGCCGGTGATCTGAATGCAGATAGCTGTGCAGCGCTCAACGTCACGGGAGATGAAGACTTCCAGATTGATGTTCTGGCAGCTTCCGCCGCACTCAACACCGTCGATGCATCTGGCTTGGGCGGCGCACTTGACGTCGATTTGTCACTGATCACCCAAGACTCCACGATCATCGGTTCGGACGACGACGACACGATCGCCGTCAACGACAACGCCACAACCGACGCGACCATCGTGGGTGGTGCTGGTGCTGATGCGATCGACCTTGGTGGCGCGACCGCTACTTCAATTCAGACGATCGCTTACCTCAGCGTGGATGACCTTGCTGCAGACATCGACGAAGACCTGACCGATGCCGACGTGGTTGGCCTTGGCGACGAGTTTGATGTCAGCGATGATGTCGTTGAGATTTCCGGTGCCCTTCGTACGGCACTCGCCGAAGATGCGGATAACAACAACACCGCTGCAGGTGCTGCTGACCTCGATGTTTCGGGTCTGTTCTTCTTCAACGTCGGTGCTGACCTCGGTGCAAACGGTGCGAACTCAGACGTCTTCGCGACCGTAAACGCCGCCATCGGCGCCCTCGCGAATGAGACCGTCGGCGACACCGCTGTCTTCGCCGTTCTCAACTCGAACGCTGACGATGGAATGGCCGTCTACCTCTTCGTTTCAGATTCCTCAGACGGTGTGGTGACCCAGGATGAACTGCAGTTGATGGGTTACTTCGACAGTGATGCGGCTTGCACGGCTGCAAACATCAACCTGAACTAAGTTTCGTTCAGCTTGATTCAGTAAGATTGAACAGGAGGGCTGCCCAACTCGGGTGGCCCTCCTTTCTTTTTAGCCTCGCGTTTACCTTCCGACACCCACTCTACATCAACGAATCGCCGAAGGGTGTGGCTTGCCGCACCTGTTGCCAACTTGCAATAACCGGTGCGGCGAGCCACACCCTACACGAACGCTTGTTCCGCGTTCGGGCAATCGTCTGGTAGCCCGCGAACGTGTCATAAGTCCTTCGGCGTTCATCCCAGTTGCACTCCTTCAAGCCCACGCGATCTTCGACATTTCCGTTCGGCGTCCCCCAATTCGTATTTTAGGTTTGCCCTGTCCGGTCAGCGTCCACCGCAACTTGTGCGGTGCGGCGATGCCGGGGCACTGGATGAACTTTGACCGCCCACACAATGACAGGGGACCAAACATGAGTTTCACAAAGAACCAATCGATCGTGATGTTGATGGCACTCGCAGCGGTGCTTGCGCTGGCCGCACCGGCGTCAGCCCAACTAAGTTTGACGGCAGTTGTTGAGCCCGAAGAGGGCGGTAGTGTCGCAATCTTTCCAAATGATGCCGAGTTGGTGGCCGGGCAGCAGGTGACGCTGACCGCAACGCCGGCTGAGGGGTTTACCTTCTTTGGTTGGGAAGGCAGCATTACCGCCGAACAAAGTTCGATTACCTTCGAGATGACCGACGACACTGAGTTGACGGCTGTCTTCGTTGAGGATGCGGAAACGTTCAATCTTAATGCGTTCATCGATCCATCAGGCGCGGGCACGATCTTGCGTGACCCGGTGGCGTTCGATTATGACCCGGGCACCGAAGTGACGCTGACGGTGTTCGCCAACGAAGGTTTCGTCTTCACGGGTTGGGCCGGTGACGTGCCCGAGGACCAGGACGCCGAGAGCGACTCGATTGTTGTGACGCTCGATGCCGATCTCGACATCCAAGCCACCTTTGCAGCCGGCTCGACACTGGACGATTCAAGTGCCGGCGGTTCGATCGGTTGCGGATCGCTCGGCATGATCAGCCTCGGCAGCATGTTCGCGATGATGTTCGCCACGGGCCGCACGAGAGCCCGCCGCAATTAAAGAACCGAAGTTGCAAGTAACGAATCGAAATCGGCGGGGCAACCGCCATCAATGGATACAAGCTGCGAAGTTGTCAATCGCATCGAAGAAAGTCGCAGTTCATCCAAGCAGTACCAAGCAAGGGTCCGGCGCACTCGTGGGGGGAGCGCCGGACCTTTTTGCATGGATGTGTCTTGAGCGACTTGTCTTGCTTCTTAGCATGTTTAAGGACGCTGCTGAGAACTATTGAGCCTATTCAGCAAATTTTCAGCATCCTCGTCTCCCTCTTTGGCCCGTCGGAGCCATTTCAAGTCTTTTTCGCATTGAGCAATATACGGATGTTGATCATCCAGCGACATTCGGAAAATCCGCAATGCAAGTCTGTACAGCAGCTCTGCACGCCCGAAACGTCTGACGGTGAAATAGACGCCGGCGAGATTGTTTAGGATTACTCCGTAGTCCGGGTGATTCTTGCTGAACGCCGTTCGTTTGATTTTTCGCGCTTGTCTTAATAGCCGCACTGCATCTTCGTGTTTGCCCGTCATTCTATGAAGTTCGGCAAGATTGCTGAGCCCCGTCGCGTAGTCCGGATGTTGATCTCCCAATACTTTAAGTGTGATCACGTTTGATTCGCGGTACAACTTTTCTGCCTCTTCGTATTTTCCAGAATACATTCCAATAGTTGCAAGATCGTTGAGGCTCACGGCAATCGAAGGGTCGTGCTTGTCAAGAACCGCCCGTTTGATTCTCAGCGCTTTGCCAATGAGTGAGACGCTCTTTTTGTATTTCCCCAATTTCCAACAAGTCTTGCCCAAGCTATTAAGGCTCGTCGCGTAGTGCCGATGTTGGCGTCCAACTTTACGGGAGCAGAGTTCTGTGGCTAATTCAAATAGCCGCTCGGCTGCATTGTGTTGTGCTTGTTCATCAAGAAAAGTCCCGGCATCGTGTGCCAACTGCAGAAATTCTGGCTCCGCGACATTGTAAGTCTCGGCGTACGTACATACTTGGACTATATGAGGCATAAGGCGACGGATGAGTTTCCAGTTTTCAAACTTGTTTTCTGGGTAGGCCCTATCCATCATTCGGATAGCTTGTAATGCCCATCGGTGCAACGCGGCATTGTCGAGTTCGGATCTCAATGCCGTTTGAACTAGTTGATGAACACTATAGCTCTTCATGTTTCTGTCGATGTTGACCAGCGAGAAACGAGTGAGAAGTTGGAGGACTTCGTGGATAGCAAGTTCCGGGGTGCTCGATTCGGAGAGCAACTCAGCAAGTGCCGTATTGGTCGCGGAAATTCCTTGCCGGATCAGTTCATGCGGAATGTCGGAAGGAGCGAGAAATGCGGACAGTCGCAAGATATCAGCCGAAGCAGGCGATTGAGATTCGACTTCATCGAAATTCACCGCCCAAGTGGTTGCAACCGAATCTGGATATTCTCCCATCGCGGGCTTGCGGCGCTCTAGGAGGCCCAACTCTTCTTTCTGTGCATTAAACGCTTCAACGTAGGCTGCAAAGTCTATGTTCAACGCTTTGATGTAAGCACCTGCTTGTTCAAGAGCAAGTGGGAGAAAACCCAGCAACTTTGCGAGATCCCTCGCCGCTTCTGTTTCTTCCTTGCTGGGTCGATTCCGACTAGTGCGCGCAAGAAGAAACTCTGCCGCATCGATTGGTGATAAGAGGGGCAACTCAATCGGGCTCAAGATTCCGATCGCGTCAAATAGAGTTGCACGTGAGGTTAGCAGGATGTGGCCATCACCAAACCGAGGGAGAAGGTCTTTTAGCAATTCGGGAGTATCGGCATTATCAAAGACCATTAGCCAACTCTCGTTCGCCTCGAGCCACTGTCTAAGCTCACGACAGGCGCTTTTAGGGTCGTTCTGATCAAAGGGTAGATTCAGATTGCGCGCTGACTCCGCCGTAGCCTGCTGCAATTCAATCTCCGTCTCGGACCGCATCCAGAAAATGGCTTCGTAATCATTCCTAAATCGATATGCATACTCGACGGCGACTTGAGTCTTACCAATTCCGCCCAACCCTCGAATCGCCTGCCTCGTTCCGTTGCGTTCGCCCGAAGTCAATGAGCTGCGCAAGTTGCGGATCAGCTCGTCGCGTCCTTTGAAGCATGCGTGCCGACCGAACGGTACATTAAATACAGGCTGTTTATAGGTTTCACCTCTTACGTTTCTGTCAAACGATTGATCTTGGACTACTGCGATCGTCTTCAAAGTTGATGTGAGCATATGCCTAAACTGATCCAACAGTTCTGCGTTGGATTGATTCAGGTCTGCACGCAGCATTGCCAGTATTGCTTCTATTCTCTCGAGCCCTGCCTGAGATTGCTGAAATTGCTCGATTTGTTCCTGAACTACCTCATTGAGTTCCTCTTCGGTCGCACCCTTTATTGCTTTCCCATGTGACTCTGGCAGTTCGATGTTCTTAGACTTGAGTTCTGCTGCAAATGTCGCGGGTCCCTTGATCCACCACTGCGAGTCTGATGCGGCCAATATGGCTTTGAGTGCGGCGCGGAGAATAGTATGACGATTGGACTCGGACATGTCCGTTTGATTGTAGGTCATCGGTCCGGGCGTACAAGCCATCAGAGTTTCTGAAATCACTCCACGAGTTGCAAAGACGCCGCCCTCGTCTGGGCTACCTTGTCGTTGTCAGAAAGCCTTTTCCCAATTGCAGAATTACGCCGGCGACCCTTGCGATTCATCCGAAGTGTGACCAACCCCGCCACTGTCAAAAACGTCGAGAAAGGAACGAACGTGCCGCACAACGCGTTGCCTTCGAAGTAGAAGATTGTGCGGCCGGATAGTCTGGCGGAGTCTACGCAGTCTGTTAAGCCGGCGTCTAGTAGCTCTTGTTCGCTGATCAGGGTTAGCTTGGCGATTTGCTGCGGGGCGTCCAGGTCGATTGGGTTGACGGTTGCGAACGACACTTCGGAGAGCAACCACATGCGACTGTCTTCGATGCCGCTGCGGCGGACGATGCCGTCGTGTTCGATTTGACCGCGTTCTCTTAGATTGCTGTCGGTCATCTGAATGATCTGCAATCCGTCAATAAACTCGCCGGTCTCGCGATCGAACACGGCATACGGCAGCAGCACGATGCCCAGGTCATCCAGCACGCCCAGGGCCTTCTCGTCGACGGTGGCTTCCGAACCCACGCTGAATCGGTTCAGGCTTTCGACGATCACGCGCGACAAGAGCGTCGGATTGGCGAGGTTGCTGACGTCGTAGAGGGAGACGGCTGGCTCGAACGCGGCACCGCTTGTAAAGCCCACACCGAGCAATCGATCGCCCAGCGGTACCAGATGCGTGCTGAATCCCGGACCGGCCAACTCGCCGGATACCGTTGGGTTGGCGGGGTCGGACAGGTCGATCACGTAAAGTGGGTCATTTCCGCCGGACGAAACCATGTACGCGCGTGGCCCGTCAAAGCGGACCGTGCGTAGCGTTTCTTGCGTGGTCACAGGCAACACGGCTGATCGCGTCACATTGTCCGGATCGCTGACATCGTAGGCATACAAGGCGAGCGTTTGCGTGAAGTTGCTTGGGTTGAAGTCCTGGGTGACGATGCGAAACGTGCCTTCGCTTGCGCTCATACTGAATCGATCGCGCACCGTCCCGGGCACGCGGAAGCTATCGCGTCGTTCGATGAAGCCGTTCGTGCTGGAGATATCCACGTAAGTAACACGCGTGGTGTCGGATTCGGTGAGGTCGTCGC
>BQJS01000156.1 GCA_021604825.1 Phycisphaerae bacterium
GTTTCGCCTTGTCTGTGAACCATGATCGATAGATTCCGATCGGTAGTCCGTGTTGTTCCTGCTGTCTGCAAGCCGCGTTTCGGGCTCGTCTTCGATCTGGGTGCGAGCCGGTGCGCTGCGCTTGTTGCGACGGGGCGTGCCTTTTGAGGTATTGCGTTTGGTGGCCCGCTCGGCGCTGGCGTTTCGATCCAATAGCAGCGGGGCTTCGCGCGATCGCTCTGCGTTGGTCACCGAGAGATTCTGGGCTTCGGCGCGGCGCCGGCCATGATGCGAGAGGACAATCGCGCAACAGACGATGAAGCACATCCCTACAAGGAGGCCAACCTTCGTCTCCTTACCCATACTTCGACTCCCGTCATTCATGCGTCAGCCTCTCAAAACCGCCGCCGCAGTGTTGGTTCGTTGATTCTTGCAGGCCTGCTCAGGACGCCAACGGTGGGACGCGACCACCAGCAATCTGCATTCATTTTCATTTATGGCCCATCGCTGCCAACGTCGAGCGGTTTTGCAGTTCGCTGTGCCACCCGAAATTTTGCACTGCGCGAACGCGGGTTCGCGCGTCTTTCATCAACGCCCGCAACCAAAGGCTTTTTCGTCAAAATGTCGTAGATTCCATCAGTGCGATGGGCCCGAAAATTTCGCTTAACGATCCCATCTTCCAAACTGTGAAACGAAATGATTCCAACACGACCGCCTTCGTTCAAGACGGAGGGTGCGATCTCGAGCAATCGCTTGAGCGCACCAAGTTCATCGTTAACCGCGATGCGCAAAGCTTGAAACGTTCGGGTGGCTGGGTGAATCTTGGATCGACGCGAGTTCGGGTTCACCCGAAGCGCTCGCCCAATCAACTCAACAAGCCGCCCCGTGGTGACGATTCGCGACGATCGCCGCTCCCTACAAATGACCTTCGCAATCCGGCGACTCGCCCGCTCCTGCCCAAATTCGTAAATCAGATTGGCGAGTTCCGTTTCACCCAATCGATTGACGAGATCAGATGCAGAATCCTTAAGCCGATCGTCCAGGCGCATGTCCAGCGGAGCATCCACCTGAAAACTCAATCCAAAACGGGGTTCGCTGATTTGATTGGAACTGACGCCAAGATCCGCAAGGATTGCGTCAACCCCACCAATCCCCAAATCCTTCAAGACGACATCCAGCTCTTCAAAATTGGACCGCACCAACCGATGGGGGCAGCCACTTTCTTCCATTCGCTGCGACGCGATGGCCAGATTGTTTGCATCGACGTCCAGACCGATGACCATGCCATCAGGACCAACCGCCTTGGCCAACATCTGCGCGTGCCCGGCAAGCCCCAGCGTGCAATCGACAACGCACGCCCCAGGTTCGACAGCCAGCATCGAACCCACTTCATCGGGCAAGACCGCAAGATGTTGTTCTACTTCATCAACCACCGGCTCCAACGTCTAAGGCCAAACTTCTGATACTGAACCAAAAATCCGAAACCAAAAAGGGTGTGCCTAGGGGTGCCGTCGTCATCCGTGACGACACACCATCCCAGACTGTCGATCAATGGGATGGAAGTTCTGTTGAAATCAAATATACCTGGACCGCGCCGAACGTTATGTCCAAGCGATGCGATTACCGAAGCAACGCATCCAGATCCCAAGCCTGCTTCCACCAAGTCAACCAACAGCGCCTGCCCCGGTACATCCATGCACTTCAAAGGCAGACAACACAAATCTTGCGCGGCATCTTCCATGCCGCCTGTCCGCAGCAACCGAGCATCCTGCTCCAGTCACCACAATTTTGAATTCAACCGACCGCGCCACGGAGTTGAATTCAAGAAAGGACTGCCCCGCTCTTGGCAATTTCGATTGTCCGGAAGGGCACCCGCACAATCGTCCAGCATTTCATCATCCTTGATATATCCGCATCAATCCGACCGATGCGGAGTTATGCTTTTTTCGATCTTCCTGATCGACTAGTCGTCCGAAGCCCTCGCCTGCTTCGACCGAGCCGACCGGCCAAACTGCTTAAGACGTCGCCAATTGGCCTTAAATTCGTCGTCGATGTAGGCGAGATACTCTTTGGTCGCCCAAATATCGATCCGCTTATTGGTCCCGGCGAAGGTAATGTCCTTGCCGATGTCCACCATTGCCAACTGCCGATCGGGCAACACCACCCGCCCCTGCTTATCCATATCCAACCGCTTGCTCAACGAAAAGAACAAGATTTCGTAGGACTGGGCTTCATCGCCGTCGAGCAGGTCGGGTCGCACACGTTCCGCCAACTCGTCAAAATACTTTTCGGGAAGCAGCGATAAAGTGTTGGGCTGCTCACCCGGGCAAAGGTAGAATGTCTCACCGTGAATCGCGGGATCCATGGCGTTGCGAAAGTCAGCCGGGATCTGGGTGCGATTCTTAGTATCAAGGGTGCGCTCGAAGGCATCGGTAAACGCCATTGGGGTCCTCGAAATTCCCAGGTTTGCCACGCCGCCAGCAGGCTCGAAAGGAGCAAGAAGCCCACTCAAAGCACGTTTGTGGCCGCCAACACCACTGACGTGGCTCACTGTGGGAAACACTACCTCAGCGTGCCATTTTATTCAACTGCAAAATTGACAAAAGTTTGCGCGCCCATGCGCCCACGACATTGCGTATGCGCGCGGGCGCAAAGCACAAGATAATGGTTAAGCACGCGCACTCTGGGCGGCGCAACTTGCCAAAACATTCAACACCCTAACAAAACCCTATCTTTTATCGCTGAAGCGAAAGCAGATGACTGGAGAGGCAATCGAGGGTTTGCCGGTAAAGATCTGCATAGGAATGATGACACCGTGTGGCACTGTGATGATCGCTGACATAGTGCCACGCATTGGCACTCATTTCTTTTGTCTTGTCTGTCTCAACGAAAGCAAATTCAATGGCGTCCGCTAGCGCTTGCGAATCGTCCACGCTGACCAATCGCCCTGTCTTACCGTCTGCGACAAGGTCATGACATCCGGGCACATCGGTCGCGACAATCGGAAGACGACCGGCCATCGCTTCGAGCAACGCGTTGGGCATCCCTTCGGTGCGCGAGGGGAAAACGAATAGGTCAGCCGTCTTGATTAACCGATCAACGTCATTGCGCATGCCAAGAAAGAACACGTTTTCCTGCAGCGATTTATCAACCACCATCGACTCGATGCGCGTTCGCTCGGGACCATCGCCCAAGAGCAACAACTTGACCACCCGGTGGGTTGCCAACTTCGCGACTGCGTCAACCAAGGTATCCAATCCTTTGATCGGATCCATTCGCCCAACCCATAACAGCAAGGGTTCATTTTCGGCGGTGCGCCACGGGTCCGCTGAAAGTGGCTGGGCATTGACGATTGACTCGACATCGACGCCGCCTTCAATCACGGTAAGTCGATCTATGGGAATACCGGCAGATTTATGCAAATGCGTGCGAACGGATTCCGAGTTGCACACTACTGCGCGACACAGGCGATGCGTGATTCGATCCACCCACAAATGCCAACACCGTTCGATCTCGACTGTTTGAATTTCGCAGATCAAACGCTGGCGCGGGAAGCCACTCAGCAAACAGGCGATGCGGCTGGCGAGGTTGGCGTGAAAGAGTAACGAATGGACAAGGTCGGGCTGAAGCGATTCGATCAATTGAGCAAGTCGCTCGAACACCCTCCAGTCGAACGCGTGCTTGGCATCACAATGATGAATTGAAATCTCTCGGGCTGCCAGCAACTCGCCAACGTGACCGCCAGCGCTAAGGCTGACAACATCGATATGCCAGTTCTGCTTCTTTAGGAACCGCGCCAGGCGAAGCAAATGCAGCGGAACGCCACCCACTTGAAGGTCGGTGATCACAAACAGAATTCGCTTGTTTGAAGGCAAGAACGGCATCTCCAGAATCAGACCGCAGAAGGAATTCAGGAACCCGAAAAAGTAATCGCCTAAAAATCTCGGCGTGAGAAGATAATGCAGGCCATCAACAGGACCACAGCCTCAAAGCCTAGCGAAGTTCCGATTGAAAACGCGGGGGATATAGAATCGGATCGCCGCTGCTCAATTTCAAGCTGCTGAATGTCGGCGTCAGAAATCAAATCAGCATCGCCCGGCATGATCGCCATTGCCGTATCTTTGGAATTGAGCGCACCGATCTGTCGTCCCAGGATGATCGGAATGTCGCTGGGTTTGGGGCTGACCACATGAATGACGTGGCTTACTTTTCCGATCGAACCGCGTTCGGAAAACTTAAGCACGGCGTCGGGCCCGGTGCCAATGGAATCCGTACCGACAAACCTCTCCAACCCAGCCATGCCAAATACGGCGACCCAAAACAACAGGCCGTAAACCAGCGACGCCAGCGCCCGCCGCGTCCAGACTGCTGCCAAAACGCATACGCAGTAGATGTAGCTGAAACTCAGAACCAAGAGCGGTATCGCCCAAAGGTATCCCCAAAGCCAACGGTCTACCTGCCAACGCAACACCAACAACGTGAGCAACACGAAGTACGCAGACTGCACGAACACGAATGCAAGGCTGCCGATATACCGCGCGAAAAAGAGCAGGCTCCGAGGCAATGGCTTGCTCACCACGACATCGACTGCACCGGTTTCAATCAGGCTCGGGAACATGCCAGCCGTCCCGATCAAACAAATGACGATGCCCACCCAACCGATGTAGGTTCCGACCAAGACGTTCGACACGATGGCGCCGATCAAACTCACGGCTGCGTCGGTGCCGGCTTTGAATATTGGATCTGGCTTCTTGATCGCTCCGAAGAAAAACGACCAGCCATTCTCGTCGAATCCAACGCAAGCCAGGGCAGCCGCCACCAACGTAGAAATCACGAGAAGCACCCAAAAGAGCTTCTTGGCTTTCGCCTCGCGAAAAGAATCGACGATGATCGCCCAGACTTGAATCATTGACTCACCTTACTGGCACGCACGGGGGCTTTGTCTGATACCGACGTGGCGCTGGCCATCGCTTTGACGAATACGTCTTCGAGACTGAAGCGTCGCTTTTCGACCGACTCGATCGGGTGTCTATTCTGCCTCAGCAGATCGATCAGGGCGTTGATCTTTTCTGAATCATGCCCCCGGAGCATCGCGCCACCGGTAATGATCCTCCCACCGAGCGATCGAATCTGGGCTTCGAGTGATGCAAGATCACCGTCAACCATCACCCGGTATTCCTTGGACTGCTCGGTTAGCTCCTTCAAGGTGCCCTGCCGCGCGACCAGCCCGTCGACCAAAATGCTCACCCGATCGCAGACCATTTCGAGTTCGCCCAAGAGGTGCGAGTTGATCAGTACCGTCTTGCCCTGCTTCTTGAAGTCGAGCAGCAGTTCGCGAATGTCGCGCCGCCCCATCGGGTCGACGCCATCGGTCGGCTCATCTAGCACGATCAAATCCGGATCGTTCATCAGCGCCTGCGCCAACCCGAGTCGCTGCATCATGCCTTTTGAATATTTGCTGATGGAGGTGTCCGCCCACTTGCTCATGCCCATCCGTTCGAGTAATTCGCCACTTCGCGTCTTGCGGGTCTTTCGCGGTACTTTGGCGAGCGCTGAATAGTAGTCGAGCAGTTGAGCCCCCGTCAGATAGGGTGGAAACCGATGGCTTTCGGGTAAGTATCCGATGCGGGCGAGTTTGCGACTGTTGCCGATGGGCCGCCCGAGGATCGTCCCGAGGGCGTGCGACGGACGTATGACCGTCATCATGATTTTAACGAGCGTCGTCTTGCCAGCCCCGTTGGGCCCAAGCAGCCCGAAGATTTCGCCCTGCCCCACCTGGATGTTTACACCGCGCAGCGCATCGACGCCACCACGATAGCGTTTGCGAACGCCGATCAAGTCCACAGCCCAGTTGGTCATCTCGGTCAATTCGACCATGGCATCCCTTGCGTGTTGCAGATTTTGTCGACGACCTCATCAACAACGGACGAATCATCCAACTCAAACCAGCGAACCTTGCGATTGCGTTTAGACCAGGTGCGTTGTCCCTTGGCCAGTTGTCGGCTGTTGATTTTGATCTTTTCCACCGCTTGTTCAAGCGAAACCTTTTGATCGAGGTAATCGAACAATTCTGCGTACCCAACTGCTTTTCGGGCAGTCGTCGACAAAGGCCGCTTCAATTCGAGGAGTTTCTTGACCTCATCGAGCAACCCCAGGTCCATCATTTTGTGTACGCGGGCGTTGATTCGACGACTCTGTGCTTCCTTTTCACGGGCCAATCCTACGAATGTGCAGTCGTATGTGGTGCGCAGGCTATCCCATTGGGTTTGCAGGCTGGTGATGGGCTGACCGGAGATTTCATAAACTTCCAACGCGCGAACGATGCGCCGGAGGTCGTTGACGTGAATGCGATCGGCTGCGTCCGGATCGACCCTTTGAAGCCGCTCATGAAGAACCTGATTGCCCGAGGCGCTTGCCTCATCGGTCAGGCGTTGTCGGATTTCGGGGTTGGCAGACGGTCCTTCAAACAAGCCTTCGCTGAGCGCCTTGATATACAGCGACGTCCCGCCAACACAGAGAATCGGACGATTGCGACTGGCGATGTCTGCGATGGCTCGGTCGGCATCGACCACAAACTGGGCGACGGAATAATCGTCCCATGGGTCAACGATGTCGATGAGATAATGCGGGATACTGCTTCGCGCTTCCTCGGACGGTTTTGCGGTTCCGAT
The DNA here is from genome assembly GCA_021604825.1 of Phycisphaerae bacterium. The sequence goes on from BQJS01000156.1 coordinate 6,651, forward strand.
GTCCATCCCGCGATAGACTTTCATCGAATCAATGCTGATGATCTCGGCGCCGATACGCTCGGCCAGGGCGCGCCCCACCGCACCTTTTCCACAGCCGGTACACCCGATGATCAAAGTGATTGCGTGACGATTGCTACCCATGGGTCAATCCAACCAGCCGATTCAGGCGAACAGCATTTGATACCCAACAATGAAAATCGCCACGTCCACGAGCGCGTGAGACAACCACGCCCCGGCGAGCGAACGCTGACGATTCACCATCCAACACCAGATCACCCCGCCGACACCAACGCTGGTTCCGAAAATCAGTGCGCCAATTGGTGAGACATACTGCCAGCAGATCACGTAATGGTGGAGCGCAAAACTCAGCCCCGCAAGACCATAGGCCAATGGTCGCGACACCAGCGTGAGCAGTGTTTCAAAGACGAACCATCGCCAGAAAAATTCTTCGATCAACGAATGGATGCCGGCCAAAAATGCGCACCAAGCGAAGTAAGTCGCCACCGAATTGATGCCAAAGAACTCGATGCGCTCCCGCAGCTTGGGGGCCATCTGCGTCACGTATTCGTGGGCTGGCGTGAGGTTGAAGAGCGCGATGATGAAGCAACCGATGACGATGCCGCTGATCGCACCCAGGGGCAGGGATTTCAGGTGGCGCCCCTTGGATTCATCTAAACGCGCGCGACGACGGACGCCAATCCAATAGATCGCGATGAGGGGCCATACAATCGTGAATACTTTGACGGATGCGTAAAGGCCCTTGGCGACGAGCGATTGCTTGAGAATCGCAAAGTAGAAGAGCGACCCCAAGAAGGGCAGAATCATCGCCAATATGACACACGCCCACGTTTTCTTGCGTAGCGCCGGACCGATTTGAATATCCTGCACCGGACCACGACAATCAGTGTCATCCGCTGACACAGATTCGGATACGGCCGGTTTGTCGATTTCTTGATCCACGTTGATCTGAAGACCCAGACCTAAGGCGACTTGATCTCGATGATTTCGATCTCAAAAATAAGCGTCGAATTTGCGGGGATCAATGTTCCGCGTGCTCGATTTCCATATGCCTGCTCGGGAGGAATGCGGAGTCGCCTCTTGCCCCCCACTTTCATGCCAAGCACACCTTCCCTCCAACCAGGAATGATGCGACCATTCATCTTGAACGAATATGGTTCGTCTTTCTCGGCGCTGTTGTCGAACATCGTGCCATCCAAAAGCCAACCGACATAATTCGCCACGCATTCTGAATCAGCGGCTAGTTCTGGGCCATCGCCAACTTTCAAGTCCCAGTATTTGGTGCCGGAATCAAGTGTGACGGCTTCGATACCGTTCGTCGACGCCTGCTTAACCACCGGGAGGATCTCGAGCATTTCAACTTCCAGAATCAATGTTGAATTGGGCGGAATCGGACTGTTTTGACTATCGCCATAGGCCAATTCAGGGGGTAGTTCCAGGCAGCGAATTTCTCCCAGTTTCATATCTGCCGCTGCTTCGGACCAACCTTTGAGCAAAGCGCTAACGGGACTCGTCAAAGCCGCGCCGCGATCGCGCGTCGAGCCCATCAAGCGACCGTTGGCAAGCCAAGCAGTTCCGTGCATTTTGATCCTTCCGTCAGGTCCCGCAGGCTCGCCGGTGCCTTCTTTGATGATCCAGTATTTGAGGCCCGAATCAGTCTTGACCTCTTTGAGACCTTCAATCGAACTGCGCTCGGGGCCTTGCTTTTCAATGGAGATCAATTCTATCTCGAAAATCAGCGTGGAATTGGGCGGAATCTTTCCTCGATCACGTGCGCCATAGGCGATCTCGGGCGGAATTTCGAGGCGCCGTTTCTCGCCAACCTTCATCGTGCTGATGGCTTCAAGCCATCCTTCGATCACACCGCCATTGGTGCGGAACACGAATGGTTCGCCCTTTTTAACTGAACTGTCGAACAGAGTTCCGTCGGTCAGCCAACCACTGTAATGCACTTTGACCTCTGCGCCCGATTGCGGAGTCTCGCCGTCGCCCTTCTTCAGCACATAATACTTCAAGCCCGATTCCGTCGTCACCGGGGTTAGACCCTCAAAGGAAACTTGCACGGGATCAGGCACATCGTCTTTTTTTGGCTCGTTGCTCTTGGGGGCTGCTGCAGCGTTCGCGGATCCTGGCGATTCGATGCCGAGCATTTCGACTTCAAAGATCAGATCGTTTCTCTTGTAGGCCAGCGCCGCCGGGATTTCCAAACGACGGATACCGCCGACTTTCATGCCCTTGACGCCTTCGATCCAGCCTTGGATCACGCCCTTGTCGGTGTTGAATGAAAAAGGTGTGCCCTTTTTGACCGAGCTGTCGAAGAGCTTGCCGTTTTTGTCCCACCCGCTGTAGTGAACGCTGACCCGCGCCCCGGTCGCCGGCTCTTCGCCATCGCCAACCTTGATGTCGTAATACTTCAAACCGGAATCGGTGGTCACCGGTGTGATGCCTTCGATGCTCCGCTGCTTGGGGTCGTTGGCCGAACCCTTCGGGGCAGCCGCGGCTCTGGGATTTTTGTCAGCCTTTGATTCCTTCTCAATCGAAAGAAACTCAATTTCAAAAATCAGATCTGAGTTGGGAGGAATGACTGCGCCCGCGCCACGTTCGCCGTATGCCAACGCGCTGGGAATCTCCAATCGGCGTATGCCACCAACCTTCATCGTCGAGATGCCTTCAATCCAACCTTGAATCACACCGCCCGACGTATTGAAGGTGAACGGCGTACCCCGCTTAGCCGAACTGTCAAATAATTTACCGTCTTTAAGCCAACCGCTGTAATGTACCTTGACCATTGATCCTGGCTTGGGAACTGGCCCATCGCCTGCTTTGATGTCGTAATACTTCAAGCCCGATGCCGTGGTGACGGGTGTGATCCCTTCGATGCTTCTTTGCACGGGATCGCCGGCTTGGGCGGTGGCGGTTACGGATAAGATGGTTACTGCAATCAACCGAATCGTGTTCGATTTCATTGAACGTCTCTCCATTCCGGTCGTGTCGTGTGAATTGAGGAGGTTTGCCGAAATTGCGTAAGGTTAGCCTCTGGAACCGTCAAACAGGCGGTAACCGTAACCTGAGCGCATCGAACCGTCAACGAAACTGGCTCTGCGTTAAGACAGGTAAGACGCAGATTGCGAATGCCTCGAAACTGTCCGATAACAATCGCGTCCGACACCGCCCAAGATCCACCATGAAACGCGATTCCAATTCCACGAAGCCCCATGTGGCAGCCGATATAGAATTGAGCAGGATCGCCGTCGCCACTTTGGAAATTTCGGATACAGCGCTTTTTTGAACGGTCCAAAGCGGGTATCCTTAAGTGGAGAGGATGAGGGAGATTTACAAGCCACAGGCGATTCCCCATCCACAATCAGAAGAAACTCGAATCAATCAAGTTGGTCTTTCACTCGGAGTCGTGAATATGCGTCAGAACAAAATGAGGCTGGTTGCAACGGTTTGCTTTGGCGTGGTCGCCGCCCCTTCAGTGACGCGGGCGGATCTGTTTCACAACGTCCTGATCGGACTGAGCGAAGCCGGTTTCAACTTTGTCGGCAATGAGAATCTTCTCAGTGGCGGCGCGGATCTGGTTGTCAGCCGAAACTTCACCGGCGAGACGCTCGACTTTGGAGCCACCGAATTGACTATTAGCGGTGCGCCTGTTTTCTCGGTAACCACCGGTGGACGTGGGTTGGAAGTTCTCGACATCTCGTTGAACACCAACAACAACCCGCTCAACTACGTGATGACAACCGATACAGGTAATCAACTCACGACCGTCACGGGCAGCTTCTTTCTAGACGCAACCGCTTCCGTTAATTCGTTCGGCTTCTACGATTTGCAGCTCGACGTTTCGAGTCGGCAAACCATCGTTCAGGACGGATTGCTCGACGACTCAACCCGTGAAGAAGACTTCGACCTTGGCCCGATCAATTTGCGTGGCAACCTCTACGCAGACTTGCTCGCAACCCTGACTGACCCGATCTTTGACCTATTGGGCGTTGACAACATCTTCGCACAGTTCAGCGGTGCGGCACAGTTTGAAGAATTGCTCGCCATAGAGACCCAGTCGGCATTGACAGCGGCTGAGCTCGCCAAGGCCCGCAGCGGCAAAGAATTGACCACCGACGAACTCACTTTGATTGAAGCCGTCTCAGCCACGCAGCTCGGCGCATCGCTTCCGAACTTTCCAACGGTCGATGGCGATGCATACTTTGGTCCATCATCGTCGGATGTCGCCGGTGGGGCTGGTCTGTTTAGTGTGATCCCAGAGCCAGCCACCCTATCATTGCTGGCGTTGGCGTTTCCGCTGATTATGCGACGCAGGCGCTAAGCCTAACGTCCCCCCTCACACCGGGACCGACACACACAAAACCACCATCAGACGTCCTTCGGGACGTCTTTTTTTTGTGCCTACACCCGTGGCCCTTCGTGGATTCGCGATTGTGTGAAGTTGTCACCGGCATGCGAGTGCGTTGACATTCCCCCTGCACTCGTTGAACATTTCTTCACTCGACCATCGGGAGTACCGTCCCAAAGTACCCCGACGTCTGGAAGGGCCGGACCATGTTCAACTGCAAACCAGTCCGGTTGCAACCACACTTTCTGTAAACATGACCCGTATCAAGTTTGAACGATTTTAGGAGGATCGCGATGGCCAGTTCCAAAGTTAGAACCGTCTGGGCCAAGGGGTTGGCTGTCGGCTTAATTACGACGTGTCTGGTTGGCGCCATATTCGTCGACGTCGCCGCTGCCGGACAGAATCACGAATGGGCTGGCTTTCGCGGGTCGACGGGTGACGGAACATTCGTTGGAAAGACCAAGTTGACCGAGTCCGATCGATGCGGATTGAAACTGGGTTGGAACCAGAAGATTGGCAGCGGTTACTCCGGTATCGCGGTGGCAGACGGCTGCGCGGTGACGATGTTTTCCGATGGAACCAATGACGTTGTTGCCGCCTTCGATACGAAAACCGGCAAAGAACAATGGCGATACGTTCTCGCCGAGTATTACAAGGGTCACGACGGCTCGCACGACGGTCCGATTTCGACACCGCTGATCGCCGACGGAAAAGTCTTCGCGCTCGATGCCCGCGGTCAGTTCGCCGCGAT
>BQJS01000157.1 GCA_021604825.1 Phycisphaerae bacterium
CATGCACCAACTGCCCAGTGCCAAACCGGCCATGAATGCGGTCAGGACGGCGGTGATGCTCCACGAGCTTACGCCAAAGACCAGCGTGAGCATGCGTTGCCAGACGATCTCATAGATGAGGGCAGCCGCCCCCGAGAAGAAGAAGCACGCGTAGATTGTGGCAATAATGATGCGATTCATGGAGGGAATTCTAGTGCGAATTGACCCGAGTGCGAGTCAATTCGCACGACAAATTCCGTTAGGCGTGTTCAATGGAATTACGGTCCGCCAAGTTGTGCTGCGAATCCTTCCATGTCGCCAGCGTCGACATTCTGGTCGGCTAGGAAATCGAACACGTAGCAAGCGTCAGCCGGTGGCACCGCGATGCTTGGCGTTGATGCGCACTCCTGATAGACAGCAAAGTCGAAAAGATCGACCACACCGTCTGCGTTATAGTCACCATCGATAATCGAGAAAACATAGGCAGTCCCGGCGATGTTGGGGAACGATCCATTGTTAAACGGCGTTCCGAAAACGACCTCGTCCGTCCCGCTGCCGTTCACGTCTGCGACACTCATCGAAAAACCGATGCGATCTGATGCGGCGCCGACGATTCGAACGTCGGTGTCTACATTCACATCAAACGTCTGATTCGCCGAAAAATCACGACCGAATACGATATCAATCGTGCCGTTGGTTTGTGGCCCACCGAATCGCTGACCGGCTGCGATGTCGTCGTAACCGTCGCCATTGAAGTCGCCCGCAGCGATCTGCGCTCCCATGCTTTCGTTTGACTCGCCACGGATCAGAAAATCCGGAGTTGCGCTGGCGTAATCGACGGTGATCGTTCCAACTTGTAGGGCGTTAGCACCGAATAGGCCGTAGATAACGCCATCGTTGATGTTGTTGTCGGGTGGACCTGGATTGACGCCGGGTGCCGACGATGCCAGGTCGAGAATACCGTCGCCGTTGAAATCGCCCAGTGCGGCGTCTTCGCCTAGGTTGTCAAAGGAGTTGACGCCGAGCAGCGTGATGTCGGCAGCGGTGGTTCCGAGATTGATGGAGAAGGGCCAGACTGCTCGACCGCGGATGATCAGAACAGCGCCTTCTGCGGCCAGCGTCGCTTGGCTGTAGTTGCGATTCGGGATGATAAGTTCATCAAGGCCATCACCGGTGAGGTCGCCGGTCTTGACCATTTCGCCAAGTTCATCGAGCGACCCCTTGCCATAAATAAGCGTATCAAAGTGTGCGCCATTCAAGAGCGATAGCGTGGTGCCCGATGCGAAATTTTTACCCAAGATCATGTAGACCCGACCGGCTCCGCTGGCTGCACCGTTTGCGAGATGGACGCCCAACACCATATCGCCAAATGCGTCTGCATTGAGCTTTCCAATCGCAGCTGCTTCGCTGTCGCCACCGCCGAAAAAGAGGCTGCCACCCATGTCGCCGCCAGCCACCGGCCCTTCAATCTTCACATCCCAATCAGAAGTTTGCGACATGTCGCGGGTGGCGCTGGCAAAAAACGTTGGACCACCATAGAGAAGATACGCCACGCCCGCACGTTGCCGACCACTTGCGTCAGCACCTGAGGCACAGATCAAAAGATCATTGAACGTGTCGCCGTTGACGTCGCCGACGGCAATGGACGAACCCAAATTGTCGTTGAGCGCCGCGCCGTCAATCGTTAAATCGACACCACCGAGCATTAGATCGATTGTTCCTTGTTGGGCTGCCCCCGGGCCGCCGCGCATGACGTATACATGGCTCATCACGTCGCCGAAATCTTCAGATGCCGCGACAATAACTTCATCCCAGCCGTCGCCATCGAGATCACCCGAAGCGACCGGTCGTCCCCAGTCGCGATCGGCGATCGCCCCTTTGAAAATTGTTCCTGAGTCGTCCGATGCGCGTTCGATGGGAGCGCCAATTGCTGAACTGATGCCTAGTGCTAGAACAGAAAAAACTGTGCATTGCGTGCGCATTGCTTGTTTCCGCCTCCTGTATGACGTACCGCCCGGATTGCCAATACCATTTGTTATGGTGGGCACGGCCCACCCAACGATTGCTTAGTCTGCGAACAAAATCTGGAATACTTGTGCGTCATCCAGATCGACGTCGCTATCCACGCCAAAATCGAATGGACCACAGTCGGGCAACGTCGCGCCCGCGTCGGGCCCGTCCATGCACTCAATGAACGACGCGAGGTCAGACAGATCAAGTCCTACGTCAAAGAATTCAACAACCGCTCCCATGATCTCAGATCGACTCGACTCCGACGTGATCGTCTCAAATGGGAATCCCAGGTTCACGACCTGCGAGACGCCATCGAATACGACTGCCGCAGTTCCACCCGATCCGCCAACGTATGTGAGGGCGGCTGAACTGCCACCAATTGGACCCAAGCGATCGGGGAATTCCGCGTCGTAGTAGATCGAACCATCGTCAAACGCGAATGAGCCAATGCCATCGAAGATCGAGCCGCCCACCACGCCAACGTTGTAAGTGCCCGCGTCATCGCCCACGTAGTCGGCTTTCAGCGCATTGTTGTAGAAGGCGACACCGTTGCCGAGGTTATCGAGATCCCAGGCAATTTCGGCACCGCTGACGAACAGTTTTCCACCGCCATTGAGGTAACTTGTCATCAGCGCTTGCTCAGTCGCGTTGAAAGTGTCGTCACCCGACGACTCTTCACCACAGATCCAGAGGACGGCACCGTAATCGGCGAGATCAACCGCACCGCTGATGATGTTCTCATTCTGGCAAGAATCAAAATCCACGCCGGAATCGGCCAACGCGTCACCATGCTGTACGACGTAATCGAACGAGTTGACGTATCGAAGGATCGGGCGGCGTTGCGTACCCAATCCGCCGAGGACCTGTCGCGGATCCTGCGAGCGAGAGACCCGATCGAATCCGTTGACGATGAGGTACTTCGCTGGACCGTTCAACCGTGCCCGCGCGCCGATTGTGATCGATGGCAACGATTCTCCGCCGGCATTGTATGCCGCAATGCGGAAGTAGGTCGTTGTGTATGGCGGCACGTCGTTGAGCGTTACCGAATTGACAAGGCCCACATCGGTCCCGGAATCGAAACCGAAACCGTTGCTCGATCGGTAGACGCGGTATCCGGTGGGGGCGTCGCCATAGGCCTCGCCAGTGAGCGGCGTGTCCCATGAAAGCGTGATGCCACCGCTGCCGTCGTGAATCGCACGCGGGTTACGCGGCTGCGTCGGAAGGAACGCCAGGGGGATTGTGCTGCCGGCTTGGGCGTTTAGAAACTTGATGACGCCGTGAACGCTTGAGCGGGCGACCGCGTCGCGCACCTTGGGATCGAGCAAGAGCGCCGCATCGGTTGCATTGTCGTGAAAGGCCACTTCGAGAATCGTGGCATCGAACTCGTTGCTGTTTGCGGTCGTGCTGATCGCGCCGAAGGAACCGTTGGCTGGGTTGCTGCGAGCGGCCCAGTTGGATTCGAATCCGGAGTCGAGGATCAGCATGTCTTGTTCGACCTCATCGCCGAGAATCGTGGCGTATTGGGTTTGATTGGTGGTGTTGTTGCCGGTGACCAATGCGACTGTTCCTCGGGCGCCACCGCTTGAGGCGTTGCTGTGGAATTCGAGGTAGATGCGCCGCCACCGGTCGATGTTGAACGTCGTGTTGTTCATCTCCCGCGCCCAGCGTGCGGCCGTGGAGATGTTGTCGCTGTTGTCACTGCTGCAGCAGTTGTAGATGGATGTTGGCATGCCGACCGCGTTGACGCCGGCTTCGCTTTCTGCCCAATAGCGTTGTGCTTCTTCGTCTCGCGGATAACCGCTGATTGTACCGGGACCGGCACCAACGATATCACCGATACCGTTACCGAACCGAATCGCATCGGCGATCACATTTCCGCCGGCTGCCGACTGATTGCTGATCTCGACGTAGCCATCAGTACCGGCTTCGAAGTAGTAGGAGCCGAGATAAACCCAACCGCGCCCGACCATGCGATGATCAACGGTGACCTCGGTGGTTCCGCCGCTGTGGGTGACGCGATAGAGTTGCGTCGTGCGGTTGTTGGAATCGAGTACCCAGGTATAGACCGGGTAGTAATCCGATGTTGGCAAGTTTGGCGTGTAGCGGGCGGTCGCGGTTTCGGTGACGTTGACGACGGCGAAACGATAATTGATCCCGCTGGCGGTTGTGCCGTTTTCGTAGTAGGGGCTTGACCCGCTGTTGATCCATGAACCGGTGTAGGTCACACCGGGATCATCCTGATCGAGGACGACTTCCTCTTCCTGATATCCAACTGGTCGAAACGCGACGACGGTCGCACCGGCATTGAACAGGTAATTCACGAAATAGTTGAGTTGATCGAGGTTGCCGTAATCTTCAACCATGTCGAGCAGCAAGGGTCGCTGCAATCCCCATGAACCGGCGTTGGCTGTCCAACCGTGGCCCGCCGCTGCATAGACAACCACACCGGACAGCGCACCGGCAGGTTGATTGCCAGCATTGGCGGCCGGTCCGCCGAGCGAACGCAGTTGCTCAATTTGCTCCGGGGTTGCCGCGTTTTCACCAGGACGAATCGCACCGTCTTCCTGGAGTGGTGGGTAGGTTCCAGAACCTACGACGGGAACAAAGTCTTCCAGCAATCGGTAGTCGTCTGTTTCGCTCGTTCGCACGCGCACGATCACGCCGCCAAAGTCCAGGTCGCTCTTGATGGAACTGACGAGAGATTCACTGAGTTCCTGTACCGCGACGATGTCGGGACTTTCTTGGGCGAATGAGGGAATCGTCAGTTTTAGATGGCAGACGTTGCCAATCCATTCAGTCTGATCAACTCGCGCCCCGGAGAGAAAAACGAAGTCATCGAGACCCTCCAATTCTCTCATGTGAATACGTAGGCGTGTCGTGGTTTTGGCTTGATCGCCGATGATGGAGTTCAATCCATCGGCTTGCGATTTGCCTTGGCCCATCGCGACGGTGGCGAAGACCAGCAAACACGCGGCGACCAACCCCCTTGTTGAGTTTGAAGGGAATTGGATTGCACCAATCATATCAGTCACTCCAACGCTTTCATTGCGTTTCATGTTGTTCTTCTCTCCACATGGCTGAGGGACAGGCGCGGTCGGTCAACCGCGTCTATCGAATTCTAGCGCTTCAAAGTTGGTGGTTTCCTGCCAATCGTCCACGCTTTTCTAAGTCACAAAAAAGCGGGCCACCCTTGGCGGATGGCCCGCGATCAAACGGTTGATCAATTCATTGCACTGACACCTTCCTTACAGGTTTACAGTTGCCTTACGGAGCAACAGCTTCCTGGAATTCCGCGAAATCGACGAGGTCGATATCGTTGTCGGCGTCACTGTCAAACGTATTCAGGCAGGTCGACTCACAACCGGCCACGCTTGGAGCAGGTGAATTGCCCGGTCCTTCAAGGCAATCCTCGAGTCCTGCGTAGTCACCATTGTCAACGTTTCCGTCAGCATTCCAGTCGAAGGTCCCAATGGATTCGCAATCATCACCAACGAGGTTGGCATTGCAGTCACCACCACCGAAGCCTTCGACGACCAGGTTGTCGATCAGGCCAAAGATGAGGTCTGGCTCGGTGGCCAATGAAGTAAACGGATCGCTGTAACCGATGCTGATGTTGCCAGCCAGCGGGAACGAAGCGCCCACTGTGGCGTCAATCTCGGCGATCGGAAGATCGTCGATGACGTACCGCACCTTGGTGCCGCTGCGGTAAATCGTGATCTCGTGCCATCTGAATCCGGCGGCTCCTGATTGCAGGATACCTGTTTGTGTGGTCGGGAACGCAGTATTCTGTCCAAGCGATCCGACATCGACACCGCCGATGTTGCTGTAGTAAATGGCAGAAGCATTACGCGATCCGGCGAAGAACGAACCGGTACCTTGAAGTACCTCGTTCTTATACGCGTGGTAGTCGCTACCAGAACCACCTTCCCCGCTGCATGCGAACCAACCACCAACACCATTTCCGAACGCAGCATTAACCGTGGAGTTGTCGTAACCCACTCCTGCTGTGACGAACTCGGTTGATCCAGCACCACCGCCTGGGAACGGTCCGACGGAATTCATCCACATGTCGAATCGCAACGCGTAATCACCACCGAAGTTCTGGCCGACCGGTGAAAGCGTGATAGCCTCAACCGAATTCGGCGCGGCGACGTTCGCAGCCAATCGCAGACCCAAGGTCGAGCCACCGCCGTTTGGTGACGGTGGAATCAAGAGACCGCCCGCATCGTAGTCGAACGCAAAAACAGCTGTGGCGTCAGCGGAGCTTGCGTTGATATTCCAGCTTGCGGAGGTGTCCGTGTCGAAGTTGTCGGAGAACGCAATACCGCATGGCGTCGCAGAACCTTCGACAATCGCCAACTCGGAATCAGCACTGACCAAACCGTTGGCCGTCTGCGTCACGGTCAAGACATCCCCTTCATTGAGGCTGGGCAGACCCGTGATCGTCGTCGACGAACTTTCAAAACCAGTCGTGTTGACCGTGCCGATCACGCTGTCGTTGCGTGAGATTTGCAACTGCGTGGTCGTTGCGTTTGCAACCTGGAGGATGTCCTGGATGTCGACAGTTGTGGCAGATTCAAAGACCGGAGCGACGATCGTCGGAGCCGGTGGCGTCGTGATGCCACGCGGGAATCCAAGATCGCTCGTTCCGTCCGGAGTCGTCTGCCGCGCCACATACTGATCGAGCACGACGCTATTGGTGGTTACATTGATGTCGACAGAAGTTCCACCCGGTACTGCTGAGGTCAGGAATTCTCCGTTGCGGTACAAATCAACAGCAGTTGCCGCTGGATCCACGTCGTTAACGCGAACAAACGGGATGTCGCCGACGTTTGGTTCGAGCAATGTCGGAGTGGACACAGCGTTTGTCGTAAAGTCGTTGAACAAGATGTAGAACCCGACGGCCAATGAATCATCCGGGAATGCAATATTCGGACGATACACTGAAGTTACGTTGCCGGCGTCTTCATTGGGCCATTCCCAATCGACCTTGGTTGCGTTCGATCCGTCCATGCTGGTTTCACCAGTAAGAGCGCTCGAATTGCTGGCAAGGATCCCGGAACTCTGGCCGCGGAAGAGTGGGTACGGGTTGGCAAGCTCTGCGTCTGCAATGAGAACTTCCTGACCACCCGAATCGATGTAGAACGTATGGTCGATGTACACCGTGTACGGACCAGCACTCACCGGGCCATTGGAATTGATGCTGAAGAAGATCGAATCGATGCTGAAATCCAATCCTCCTTTGTCAAGCTGGCCCGGCGTTCCAATGTTGTCAACGAAAACGGTTACCGGATCGTTGATCAACGAGAATTCAAAGCGCTGCCAGACACCGGTTTGAGGTTCGAGGGCTTTTCCGACCGGTGCACTACCGATCTTCTGTGAGGCACCCACAAATTCGAAGTCGGCGTTGCCGTCACTGCTGACGCCATCTTCGTCAATGGCCACCGTGACCGACAGACTGAGCGGCGGACGTGGGCGAACCAACACGGCTGGCGAGTGCTCGCTTTCGAGACCGCCGATGACTTGGGTCGCTGTAATCAATTCGCCTTCGATCAGAGCAGGTACAGTGACTGCGACAGCGTCTGTCGTCGGTGAGACAATCGTGCCAATCAACGTCGTCGTATCGGCATAGACTCGGATTTCGTCGGCAACGTTTTCTTCAACGCCGCCAACGTTGACCACTGTCTCGTCCGGCTCAAGGATTTCGTCAAGAATAACCACCGTTGGGATCAAGGCGATTGCAGCCGCAGACTGGCAACTGGATTCGCCTCCGATCGTTTGCTCAGCCGTGATTTCGTCTTCAAACGAAAGGGCTGGGATCGTTACGTCGATCGTGGTTGTCTCAAAGCCAGTCGTCGAGACTGTGGCGATCGTCGTCGAGCCATCAAGGATGACTCGGACTTCGGTTGCATTGGTACTAATGTCCGTCAGCGTTATAACCGTGTCGCCGGGGAAGATTGGCTCTTGAATGACTGGCGGATCGGGAAGCGGTGCATCAAATGGATGCGTCAGGCCGTTGGATCCGATCGTCACAGAGACATTATCAAAGAACATTGTCGGATCGTTGTTGCTGAATCCTTCTCCAACGATGACGTGCGTGTATGGACTCGTGTTCGGACGCGGAACGCCGTCTTCGTAACCGGCTGGGTTAACGTTTACGTCGTCGATGTAGTAGTTGATGACATCGGATTTGACCTCGATCTGCATCTTGTGCCACGTGTCAATCGTGCGATTCACACCACTGGGGGCGCGGAAGAATTCGGAAGCGCTGGTCCAGCCGTTTGAAGTCAAGTCCGACGCGACCGCCGAATTGTCCGTGACGCGAAGCGTCAGGTTATAGTCGGTCAAGAGGCCACCAGCGATCTGGTTAAACATCGTAATACCTGCGGATCCCTCACTGCGTGCGCCGGTTGAGAACGTGCCGCTATCAAATCTTGCCAGTTCAAAACGGGTTCGGCCATTTAATGTCGCGCTATCCGTGAACTTGAAGTTCCAAGTCACGAACATCGGATCGTCATCTGAACCATTCGCCGAACCGATTGATCGATACAGTCGTGCAGCATTTGCGCCTGCGGGATTGGCTTCTCGCAGGTAGTTCGGGCAACTGGCACCTCCACCGGCCGTCAACTGAACCTTTGCATCCGGCGGCGTCGTGTTGTTGATCGAGTTCGACCAGAACTCATTCAATTCGGTCTGATCTGCATAGTTGTCGAAGTTGTCTGCGAGGATGACGCCGGGGCCAAATACCTCAACTGGGTTTGAGAAGTCACTGACGACGTCGCCCGTTCCCTGGGTGTCGGTCTGCGTCGCGGTAATAACGTCACCGGCTATGAGCGAGAGACCGGTAAAGGTCGCTGTGCCATTGACCGGCGTCACGGGATTCGCCGTGACGTCAACACCACCAACTGCGGATACACCATTGATGAAGAGTTCAACGTCGTCGACGTCTGACATGTCGCAAAGGTTGAATTTTGATGAGACCTGAATGGATGCGTCCGTTGAGAAAATAGGTCCTTGAACCTTTGGTGCTTCAATGTTGCCGTCATCGACAGGTGACGTCAATTCAACTTCGTCAACGTAGATGAAGAAATACTCGGCATCTGGATTGGCCGTGTCTGCTGAAAAAATCAACGATTCAAGAACACCGCGATTGACACCGTCGCCATTTGAAGTTGCGTCCAGCAAGCCGTCACCAGCCGTGTCGATTCCATCGCCATTGTTGGCGAATCCACGAATGCGGCTCGAATCAAGGGCACCAAGATCAAACTCGACCTGAACAAACTCGCTGGCATCTGGGGGCCAGAATTCGTTGCTCGCGGTGAATCGCTTTCCACCTGGGGGGAATTCGCCCATGAAACCGTTGGTCGGAGCTGGGATCACTTCGGAACCCGGAAGGTAAACGTATTCCAAGTCACCCGAGCCATCGTCCTCGGCACCGAGTGCGACGTCATTTCCCGTTTCGCGAACTGCCATGCACATCAGGATGGCTGCATCGCCGGGCGTCTCCAATGGAACCTGAGCGCCAAAGTAATTCGTCACCGGATTGAACTTGAATGCCGTCACGGCCATCTTGAATCGAACCGTTCCCTGTAGATGAAGCGAAGGGCTCGGAATGTTCGTAGCTCCACCTGTGATGAGTCGAGCACCCGTTGTCGTGGCGTCCGTCGGATCGCCCCAGGCGAGGCTCAATTCGTAGCACGGTGACGCAATGCCCGCGAAGGCACCCGTAGATGGAACGCGCTGCGTATAGTTGATTGGAATGACCGGCAACGCGATCGTCTCACCTGGGATGAGTCCATCGGTCGACCCAGAAAGTTCTGCAGGTCGCCAAAGAACTTCGGAACCAACACTTGTGAATGGGTCGCACACGCTGCTTCCGCGTGAACCACAAGTGAAGTCTTCCTGTTGTTCAAAGTTGGTGAGGCAATGGGTTGTCTGTGCCATCACCGGTGAATTGAAGGCGGTGAGAGAAACCCCAACCACTCCAACGACCAATACCAATCTTGCCAATGTCTTGCGTGTGAGCATGAGCCGCTCTCCTAAACTGATATGAGTTTTGAATGCTGCCGAATTCATTTCGTTTGCCCTTTTGGGAAAAAACTGTCGCTTCCTTCTACCTTCCATATCTGGATTCGCCCGCGCGACGAATTGCACCCCTTCCTTTGATCGGCCAACCCTTGTGCGCAGGAAACGAATTCAATCGAAAACCGAATTTAAAAAGAAGCGGACGCCGATCCACGCGCGCATGTCCTATATGCGGATGTTGCGGTCGCGATCCACGCTGCATGAGGGAATCACCGCGTTGGCGAATCCCTTGGCCCAACTTCTGCTTCCATCAATTCGGCTGCGTGGCTGAAGAAATGCCTAGCTCCCCTCAGTCCACTTCTTTCGCCTCGCCTCTATTATGCGTGGATTGGTGGGCCAGTTACAAGGTATTGCTTGTCAAAAATCTGATTTCGGTCGTCATAGGTGATTCCAAACACGGAACCAAGTTGACGGTTATCGGAACAATTTCGAGACCAACCACAAATCACAACTATCGCCTGACATTTCAAGCT
Organism: Phycisphaerae bacterium; assembly: GCA_021604825.1. The sequence goes on from BQJS01000157.1 coordinate 10,551, forward strand.
TGCCGAGGGGCCGTTCCAATCGCTAGGATTGCTGGCAGGAAACAGCTCCTTTGGGCTGGGTTAAGAGATGATTTGTTCCAAATAACGAATTTTATCGCCCCCAGCGTGAAACTGGAGGGGGTTGGAGTCTAGACCATGCGGATTCGGGGATTCAGGTTTGCGGCGAGCGTTGGAGTCATTTGCAGTGTCAGTGGAATTGCTGGTGCCGGTGACGTTTCTGGTGGTCGGGGCGATGTGCCTCCGTTGTTTTCGGACGTTTCTGCCAGCGTTTTGCCCACCAGCTACAACGTTAATGCCCGAAGTGCGTCGCTCGCGGACATCGATAACGACGGAGACCTCGACCTCTTTTACCAAGGAGCGTCTGGGTCTCAGCGACTTCTTCGTAATAATTTGATTGGTCTGGGAACCCTGACCTTCACCGAGATCCTAGGAAATCTACCGTCGGGGTTAGGTCCATCGTGGAGCGCTTGCTGGGGAGATTACGACGGTGACGGACATATCGACGTCTTCATCGGCCAATCCAACACAGCGAGTGGGGCGGTTGGCGATGTCCTTCGAAACGACGGTACTGGTGTGTTTACCAATGAAAGCGTTTCGACGGGACTCGACGATCCAGGCTTTCATCAAAACGTTGCTTGGAGCGATATTGACGGTGATGAAGATTTGGATCTGATCCTCGCGATGGAAGGACCGTTCGAGAAGCACGAGATTTACCTGCAAGGACCGGGTCAAAACTTCACGCCGGTCGGCGCTCTGGTTGGATTTCAGGAAGAAGTCGGGGTGAAGGCATACGGGATGGCCATCGGTGACACGGACGGCGATGGCGACATGGATATCTACATCTCGACGTGTCGCGGTGATAACAACATCCGCAATAACTTCTATGAAAATCAACTCGTCGATGTGGGTTCGCTGGGGTTTGTGGATATCGCTGATGCCAACGGCACGCAGTTCATGACGAACAGCTATGGAGCGGAGTTTTACGACTTCGACGATGACGGCGACCTCGACCTGTTCATGGTGGGGGCTGACTCAGAGCCGAGCAAAATCTGGCGAAATGATGGCGCAAATCAGTTTACCGATGTGGACACGCTCACTGGGCACACGCTGCTAACTGACACAGCCGGCGATTTGAATGGTGGTCGGGCAGTCGATTACGACAACGACGGCGACCTCGAT
>BQJS01000158.1 GCA_021604825.1 Phycisphaerae bacterium
GGCATGAATCGCTGGTCACATACTTTGGCCAACCCTGGACGAATGGCAGTTGCAAGGCGTGCGATCTGTGCCTCGACGGCGTGGAGTTTCACCCCGATTCGACCACGATTGCCCAGAAGATCATGTCGGGCGTGGTCAAAACGGGCCAGCGATTCGGCGCTGCGTACGTTCGTGACACGCTGGTTGGAGCCAACACCGAAAAAGTCCGGGAACGGGGGCACGATCGACTCAGTACGTTTGGCATTCTTGAATCGGAAGACGAACGTTCCGTGATGGCGTGGGTCGATCAGCTGGTCGATCAGGAAATGCTCATTCGCGACGGCGAGTTTCGAGTTCTCAAAGTCTCCGATCTGGGCTGGCAGGTGCTGCACATGAAAACCGAAGCCCGCCTGCTACCAGCGCAAAAAGTTAAGGCCACCAAGCGAAAGCGTACAACCAAAACAGTCAAGAAACCGCAAGCACTTCGTAAACATCAACCGTTCGATCAATCGTCGTACGAAGATGCGCGGGTCAAGCTCTACGAATCGCTGGGACGAAATCTGGCTTGCCCTGATTGCTCGTATTCACTGTTTGGCAATCGAAGGGTGATCTGCCCAGAATGCGGTTATCGCATCGACTTGAAAGCGCTGGGCGTGAAGGAAGAAGATTTTCGCCGGGTCGCAGAAGAGGGAGCCGGAATCGAACTCGAAAGCGCCCCGCCCCTTGAAGAACAAATTGAAATTCTGGACGCAAAATACGGAGAACAGATTGAGACTTCATACACAGAAGACTTGGCAGAAACCCCTGACGAATCAGACGCACAAGCCGACGAGTTGTTTGAAAAATTGCGACAAGTCCGGCTGATCATCGCGCGAGAGATTAAGAAACCGGCGTTCGTTGTATTCAGCGATCGAACGCTAAGGGCCATCGCCCAAGCCGCCCCACGCGACGACGAAGAAATGCTCGCCGTCAAAGGCGTCGGACCAGCCAAGCTTGAGTCTTACGGCCAACAATTCCTCGAAGCGATCGCAAACGAGTAACGCAAGAAGCCACGATCCAAGTGTGCCACTGCTCTGTTAGCAGTGCTGGGTCGTAGGCTTATACTCGGGAAACACTGCTCACAGAGCAGTGGCACGTCAACCGTGGAAATTACTCTCAATACAGCCCTAGATCGGATTTTCTTTCGTGGAAGCGCCAACGCCCAGGAACTCGACGGTCTTGCACTTTTCGTTTTCGTCGAAGCGTAGCACGCAATAATTTGGCCGACCCAACTCTTCGATGATGCGGGCATCGTAGGTTTGACTTAAGAGTCCCGTCGAATCGCTTCGTGCGGTCAGCAGCGGCTTACCAAGGTCAAGTTCTTCTTCGCATTCCGTCGGCGACTTGCCATCGACGGAAGCAGCGATGATCAACGCACGGGGAACGTCCATCTTCGGGTCGCTGGTTTTTTCGGCACGGGTGATGGCCACGATCTTATTGTTCTCAACTTCAACAACGTATCGATCCTTGCCAAGAAAATTGAGCTTCTTAACCGGATAGATGTGCCACGCCCGAGAACCGTTGACCTCACGATTGACATCAATCCGCTCACCAAAGCGCTCGTCGGCGGCTGAGATGTCTTCGCCCAGCAACACCTTCGCGTGGTCCTTAACGTCGGCATCATCAACAACCCGCCCCACCAGCGAAATACCAACGCCAACCGCACTGATGCATCCCGATAGCGACGCGAAAATTCCAATTACCCCAGCAAGCAAAATGACCCGTACTGTTCGTACTGCTTGCGACGTGAATCGTATTGGTCCACCACTCATTATTTGTTCCTCATCCAGATGTTCAATTCTTGTTCATACCATGAACGATACGAATTGCATGCTTGACCTGCTGATTTGGCGGTGGGGACGGCACGCCGTGCCGAAATTCCACCGACGCACCGAATGTATCACCGACCGAATGGCCAGTCCAGAAGTCTTCCGGTTCAATGATGCAATTGCATTTCTATGGATTGCCGTTTGGATAGAGGCTGATTTGCGTTCCATATTGTGTAAGATGATATCAATGGCAGGACTATTCGACGGGACATCGCTCGAACGACCAGTGACTTGCAGCATCTGCAACGCGCCGATGGATGCGTGCGGCTGCCCGCGCGATGCGTCTGGCGATGTGCTGCTCCCCAAGGATCAAACCGTTCGCATTCGCCGCGAGAAGCGAAAGAAAGGCAAGGCGGTTACGGTCATCACCGGGCTCGACCCCAATGCGTCGGATCTTGGCGGAATATTCAAAAAACTCAAAAGCGCCTGTGCCGCTGGCGGGACCATCAACGATGGCGTCATCGAAATCCAAGGCGATCATCGTGAGTTGGTACTAATCGTTCTCAAAGATCTTGGTTTCAATGCAAAGTTCGCCGGCGGATAGCGCGCGAATACCTCATGGACCATGGCCGAACCAGCAAAAAATCATAAATCTGTATCGCCAGTCCCGCCGCAAAATGCTGATCTCATCGCGCTGGCCAAGCGCCAACGGTTTGCGACGCGTTGTATGATCACCTGGTCCATCTATGGTTCCCTAGTTATCCTGGACTATTTCAGTTTCATCGCATTCGGCTGGACACAATTTACGGGAATCGTCGCCTTTTCGATATTCAGCGCAACGGCATGGTCTGTTGTGAGCCTAGCTGACACGATGGGCTCGCGTCTCAAAACGCCGGAGGATTGGTGGCTTGGAGCTTTAATTCCTTTGTTTCAAATAGTCGCTGCGGTCTTGCTTATCCGAAAAGCTGCCGACGTTTTTCGTGAATCGAATATCAAGGTCACCTTCTGGGGCGCGGACAACGAGCAGGTGCGCAGGCAAGTCGCCGGATTACTTTGCACGCAATGCGCTTACAACTTAACCGGAAACGAAAGCGGCGTGTGTCCAGAGTGCGGAACGAAAATCAAAAGCGATCATGCTTAGTCCGGCGGCGAGGATCAAGGCCATGGAGCGTCGGGATTGACTGATTCGTCCTGCGTGCCCATGATTCGCGTTTTGTAGCGATGGTATAGATACGACGCCCCCACCAGCATTAACCCCAGCACCAAGAACGATAAGATTCGAAACGGCGTGTCGACGCTGGACATGTCGCGAACGAACACTTTGACGATGGTGACGGCGAACAGCACGATCGCGCAGCGACGTAGGATTGCGAGATTGCGCAAGAATCCCAGGATCATCAGGCCAGCCGCAAAGACTGCCCACAAGACCGATACGGCTGCGAATACCGCTTTTGGAGCGAGTTCGCCGAAGCAGGTGATCACCTCGACGTTGGCTACAATAAAAAGCACCGCCCCGAACAACCCGAAAAACGTCGCGGCGAGATCGTGCCATCTGCTTGCCTTCTCGGACTTTGCATCTCGAAGCGAGCGCGCGGAAACAAACAGCGTACCAAGCACGACGGCGGTCGCGAGCCAGCGTTCGACCAGCATCGCGTTGTAACCATCCTTAAAGAGCATCCGAAGGATTTTCAATTCAAACACGTGAACGTAGTCGACGATCAGGAATTTTGCGGTGGCGGCTACCATCAGCGCGACGGCACCATTTCTGAGTCGCGCATCGGCCAATCGAACCGCCGCCCACATCAGCACCGCGCCCTGCACCGTCCAGAACACGGTGATCCAGTGTTCGGAGAAAAGAATCGGAACCGTGATCACCAGGAACAAAATCGCCTTGGCCAGCAACAGCACGATCGCATCGATGGATTCGCGATTTCGTTTGTACAAATAGGCGGCCATCGCGAAAAATAAAATGGAGTAGGAGATCGACACCACGCCGACCATTTCCAGCGAGAACCGCTCGCGAATCATGGCATAGGAATAGCCGAACGCGATGAAAGCATTGGGGATGGTGATGGTAAATCCGATGAGATCTCGCCGCTCCGTTCGCACGAAGTAGTAGATGAAAGGAACGAGCGCGTAAGCCAGGAAATAGATATTCAAGTAGACGGTCGTGATCCAAAATCTCGGCTGATCGTAGTACTTCGCATACCACGCGGAGAAGATGGCCCACGTCAACGTCATCCCTAAATAGTTCAATAGGTTCCACTGTTTCGACGTGGCGATCGCGAGGATGCCGCCGTTGAGAATCGCGATGTAGGTCATCAGTGCGACCTGGTTGTCGGTCCCGGTGCTCAAGACGATCGGTGTCAGGAAACCGCCGATGATGCCAAGGACAGCCAGCCATTTCGTGTCGTAGAAAAGCGACAGCCCGCCCGCCAGCGCAGTAACCACCGTCATCAACGCAAATGCCGGCACCTGCCCGAACAAGTGGTAAATCTGAAACGCGGCATAGCTCGCAAAGTAGAGAACCGCGATCCCGCCACCGATGACATACAGTCCGAAGATTTCAAACTTCCGTCGCCGGCAGAATTCGCCGAGCCCCAGCATCGCCAGTCCGGTGCCATACGCCATCGCGACGCGCCCCATCGGACCAACCCAGTTTCGATCGAACGAATATTTCAAAAAGTAACCGACGGCCAACACCGTGATTGCCAAGCCTGCGATCAACAGCCACTTCTGCCCGAGTTGAATCTCGCCCAACTCCGACGCAAGCGATGACGTTTTGCCCGATGATGATGACGCCTTCCCGCTGCGGCCCAAAAGCATGGACGCCAAATGTGGTTCGCGGGAGACATCGTCTCCGCCGGCTGGCGCGTATGGCGTACGCACATGTACCTCAGGCTCAGCAGCATCTGCCTGCTTGGGTTCAAGCGATTCAATGGCGGGGCTTACCGTTTCGGCGAAGGGCACCGGTGGTTCGTCAGCCGATACCGGCTCATCAATTTTGATGGGTTCAATGACCGCCGGTGATTCCAGTGATTCCGGCGTTTCTGATGGCGTTGGCGTGGCCGCAAACTGATTGTTGATCTGCTGGCCCAGCGAAAGCACCCGACGTTCCAACTCGCGCAATCGGTTGGTGGCTGACTCCGACTCGCCGCGCGTTTCAACAACCGCCCGTCGAACCTCGTCAAACGTTTTGAGTAACCCAAGATCCAACCCGCATTGCGCGCACGCGCTGGCAGTCGGTTTGGCAATGGTGCCACATCGCGGACATTTCATCCGTCTATCCTCGGTTGAACAAGATTGCCCAGGGTCCAACCGAATCGGCCCTTCGAGTAGATTCGGTGATGTGAGCATAAATGATATTGATGGATAGTGGTACCAACATTCCTACGTCGATTCCACGAATGACGTTTCGGGTGTCGAATTCTGCAGCAATTTTGGACAAAGGTTTCCAATGTGACGCTGCGAATGGCACAATGCAGAGGAAATTAGGTCCATGGTCGCGTTTCCAACCGGTGGATTCCAATATGGCGTCGCGAAAAAAACAGAAGTCAATCGCGCTACCTGTGCAGAACCGGCCCAAGTCGTCCGGATGCAACTCCGCCGGCGGTTCGTCAAAGATTCGTAAATCCCAAAGTAGCAAATGGCGGGCGCTCTGCCTCCTCGCGATTCATTTGCTGTTCGCCGCTCACCTCGCCCATTGGTACATCACCGGGTCAACCCTCACCCCGGTCGAACCAAGCGAGGCCATGCAGACACTCGGAAGTCGCAGCCTCGTCAACGCGGGATTCATCTTCTTCGCCTTCACGATTCTTGCGACGCTGGTGTTCGGGCGGTTCTTCTGCGGATGGGGATGCCACATTGTGGCACTGCAAGACATGTGTACATGGTTTCTCAAACGTATCGGGATTCAACCGAAACCGTTTCGATCGCGACTTCTCGTGTTTGTTCCGTTGCTTGCGGCGATCCATATGTTTGTGATGCCAACCATCGTTCGCGCCTGGATCGGTGGAGAAAAGGCGGATTACGAAATGCACTTGGCGACCGAAGATTTCTGGGAACGCTTTCCCGAATGGCCCATCGCCACGCTCACATTTGTGGTGTGCGGATTCTTGATCGTCTACGTCTTGGGGAACAAGGGATTCTGCACGTATGGCTGTCCTTATGGCGGCATTTTTGGTTTGGTCGATGCGGCTGCCCCCGGGAAAATTCGCGTGACCGACGCATGCGAGGGTTGCGCCCATTGCACCGCCCGCTGCACATCAAACGTGCTCGTCCACGATGAGGTGCGGCGGTTTGGCATGGTCGTCGATCCCGGATGCATGAAATGCCTCGACTGCGTGAGCGTTTGCCCGAAAGATGCACTCTACTTCGGATTCGGGAAACCCTCGATTCTCAACAAATCGAATCCGGAAACCAAACCGAAGACCCGCTTCGACTACACATGGAAAGAAGAGGGGATCATGGCCACCATCTTCATCGTGGCGATCGTGATTCTCTATGGCCTTTATGATCGCGTGCCATTCCTGCTCGCACTTGGCGTGGCTGCGATCAGCACGTACCTGCTGTTTACTGCGATGCGCATGGGACGGCAGACATCGTTAAGGTTTGGACAACACCACGTGAGACGGGGCGGCCGGACCACGCGTTTTGGAATCGTCGTGATTATCTTGGCGTTTGCATGCGCGGCGTTCCTGGTGCAATCGGCCACCGCAAAGACACTCGCCTTCGTGGGTGGCCGACGATTGAATCAAGCCCAGGCTGCAATCAATGATGGCGGCGGGATTGGCAAGGATGAGCGCGGACTATTCGAGTCAGGGATACGGTTGATTAACCTAAGCAATTCGATCGGGCTGGTGCCGATGGCCAGGCACGAATGGAGCATGGCCCGCGCCCACCAAACATTGGGACGTTTTGAAGAAGCGGACGCCTGCTATCGAAGAGCCGTCGCGATCTCATCACGACAGCTGGCCGCAAGATTTGAAGTCGCTCGATACGCCATTGAGAATGGCAATCTCGCCGACGGTGAAGCGCAACTCCGGGAAATCCTTGAGCGCGATCCGGGTTATCCGTCCGCCGCCAAGATGCTGGGCGCGGTTCTATTTCGACAGAATCGAGGCAGCGAAGCCGTCTCGACGATGCAGCGTCTGTACGACGATCGGCCTGACAACTGCGACATCGGCATAGCACTGGCGACGGCCCATCACCTAAACGGTGATGCAAAGCGCTGCCTGCAATTGGCGCGATCCCTGGTTGATCGTCACCCGACCAATGCGGAAGCTCACGTTTTCTTGGCCACCGCGCTGGTCAGATCCGATGCACCCGAAGACGGGCAACAGCTTTTACGGCGGGCGATCGAACTCGATTCCTCACTAGCCCGCCCACACTTCATGCTGGCTACGCTGATACTTCGCAGTGGCATCACACGAGAGGGAATCGACCACCTCGAGTCGGCATTGAATCTGGAACCGTACAACGTCGAATTCACAAGATTCTGGGCCCAACTGGTCCAGCAAACCGAAGACGTGAACGCTGCGATCATCAAATGGGAGAACAAACCGCCCAAGGATCGCGTCGCCCGATTTAGGCTAATGCATCTCTACGAAGTTGCGGGAAGGCGAGATGAATACCGTGCCATCGCCAACGAATTGAATCGAGCCGGATTCACAACATCTTCCAATAGTCCGTAAGCATTCAATAGTGATGTAGATGGGGATGAAAGCCCGTTGCTCCCGGGTTAGTCTTCGAGCGTTGTTTTTGGACTAGCCCACCTAACATAAGGAGCAACAGGCATGAAGGATTGCACTCTCTATGTCGGATTGGACTACCATCAATCTTCGGTTCAGGTGTGTGCGATGGATGCTTCGGGCAACCAGGTGCTGAATCGGTCGTGTGAGAACAACTGGGCTGCGATCGCGGACGCGGCGGAGGCCCATGGTCGGGTTCGGCGTGCGGCGATCGAGTCCTGTGCCGGCGCGGCGGACCTGGAACGGGTCGGATACCTGCCGAAGGTCTGGCTTGCACCGCACGACGTTCGTGAACTTCGTCGGGTGGTTCGTTTCCGTCAGAACACTTGACACGCAACGGACTTTCATAGAGGGTGCGGCTTGCCGCACGTTCTATCCGTAATGATTAACAGGTGCGGCAAGCCGCACCCTACGATCTCGAATTAACCCCATCGAATTGGAGGGCCACCTTGAACAAAATGAATCGAATCGCACTACTTGGCGTCGCGTTGACACTCGCATTTGGCGGATGCGTTCAGAAGCAAGACAGCACCGATACACAAGCCGCCCCGCCACCAGACCCGCATTACATCTACTTCATCCATCCGGTCCGCGAAGGATTCATCACCGAACCCACGCCCGACGAAGCCAGAAAAGTCGGAGCCCACTTCGCATATCTCAAGAAACTAACTACAGAAGGCACAGTCCTGCTCGCCGGCCCATCCACCGACCCGCCATACACCGGCATCATCATCTTCAAAGCAGAAAACCGCGAAGCGGCTGAAGCCATCATGAAAGGCGACCCAGCCGTCCGCGCCGGCGTATTCCGGGCGAGGCTCTCGCCAATGACGCTGTCGTTGGTCGGGCAATTCACACCAACCGAACATTAGAATGCCTTATGTCCAATCAAAGCAATGCGCCATCGCCGTCATTCCCGCGCACGCGGGAATCCAGGGGAATGCAAACTCGGTCAGAGCGAATCAATGATCTATAGCAAGACGCAGGGATGGCAAGAAAAACGCTACGCCTTGGTTGAAACCGTCTAGTGATGCGGATTTGCCGCAAACCTAATGCGTTACAAACTTAGCCCGCCTACCGTTTTCTACATAGTCGATGAGTTTCGCAAACAGCCCCTCGTTCGCAGGGACGAAGAACTCCATCAGCTTATCGTACGCCGGATCATCGCGGTATCCAACGCCGTACGAAAGAAGGCGCGTCCGCTTTTTGCCCAGCGATTCGAAGACGATGACGTTCATTAGGTTATCGGCGTCTTGCTTCATGACGTCGGGCCAACGCTCGGATAGTTCCGCTTGTAAGGTCAATACCTTTTCGGGCACGTAGTTGATGATGTGCAGCGTGTTGGTTCCGGCGTCGCCGATCTTTGCGGTCGGCGTGTAATGCGTTCGGATGGTCCCGCCAGCGCGCAGGTCAATCTTGGCCGCTGGTGATGCCCATGCCGTCCAACCGTCGTCGGTCGTGTACGCCTTCCAGACCTTGGCGACGCTCGCATCGATCAGCACTTCTTGGATCACGATTCGCTCACCGGCGTCGGTCTTGACCACGCGCGATGAGACTTTCTTGGATTGATCGGTTCCGTTTTTTTCGTTCGCATCGGCTGGACTGGACCACCCGAACGTCATCACGCCGGCGATGGCAATCGACGTGATCGAGGTCAATAGAATCCTGTCGGCTTTCTTCATCTTGTGCTTCCTTTAAACTAGCGCCGAGGCGCGTTCGACTCGCGATCGCCTACAACCCGACAACCTTGGCGATGGAGTGTTTGGTACAAACGGCTTATGGTTCATGTGATCGATCGGCCTCCGCCAAGCACCGGCAGGCTGACCATCGTTCGGCCTTCCTGCATTTGTACTGGTGAGGCGGCTAGGGTGTCGAACACTGGGTTGTCGGATGAGTCTAGTCTTCCGAAATTGAGCACACCAGTCGGGCAACTTTGCACGCAGGCTGAGCAGCGGACGCATTCGGGGTCGCGCATGCCGAGGCCTTTGTTGGCGAAGTTCATGATGTCGATGCCTTGGTGACATACCGACGTGCATACGTTGCAGGAGATGCACTTCTTTTTGTCCGCGAAAATCCTGAAACGCGTGAAGCGGGTGTAGATGTGCATCAGCGCGGCGAGCGGGCAGGCGAAGCGACACCACACGCGACCACTTAACCAGAAGTAGCAACCGACACCGATCACGCCGGCGAGCATGACGTCTACGATCCAGGTGTAATTAAGGTACGGAATCTTCTTGTATACGTTGGCATACAAAGAGTTCGCGAACGAATCCGGTGCCGCCCAGCCAACAATCCGCAGCAAGAGCAACAGGAACGCGAACAGTAGCACCACCTGCCCCACCATGTTGAGGCGGTTCCATTTCGGACCGTGCGGCATCTTGTGGCGGTGGGCGTCGCCCATGGTCTCAGCCAATGCCCCGCACGAACAGATCCACCCGCAGTAGGCCCCTTTGCCCCATCGCCGGATGATCAGCGGAATCAGCACAAATGTTTGCAAGAATCCGATGATAAGCCAACCCCACATCGGCTTGTCGGTGAACACGTTGGCGACGAACAGCGGCCAAGCGAGAATGAAACCGTATGCTCGCCAGTATCCGCGCTCGATGCCCGAGTCGTCATAACGTTCAAAGAATTGATCCGCGACCGTTGCTCCGGCTGTTCCTTCAGCAAACCAACCGTTGCGACCCGCCCATGGAAGTACAATCTCCGGCAGGATGAATAGCGGTATGATTTGAACGCAAATTAGAGTCCAGGTTTGGAGTTTGACGTAAGGCGTTTTGCGCCTTCGCATTCGACGGATGCCGAAGATGAATACGCACAAACAGTACGCGAGCGAATAGTAGAAACCGGCTGACCCCATCGACTTGCGGAGTGTGTAGAGCAAATTCGCCGGTCGTCTGGACGCATCAGCCACCCAGCCGCCAATCGCATCGAACCATCCGCCGACGTTGGCTGGGAACCAACCGCGTTCTCGAAACCACGTGCCAACCGGTAGCTCGGTGAGTTCCTTCTTCCAATGATACAAGAACACGCAAAAGAGCATGAACGCGGAGAACGCAACGATGCGACCGATGGGCCACTCGCCGCGAATGGGAATGCCGCTGCGTCTGAAAAAATCCAATGGCGGTTCGCGACCGATCATCGAAAAGACAACATCGTTGGGCAGCGTACTGATTTCGCCATCTTTGCTTTTCAAATCGACATCGGTATCACGAATTTCTGCAACCTCCGTCGCAAGAGCAAGACAAACGGATCCTTCGCCAATCTTCGCACACATCTCGGGCGTGAAAGACGTCGTGACCCGTTCGCTGCTTGGATGTTCAACGCCGACTGACGCGCTCGGATCCGCCACCATTTCATGAAGTTGATCGATGTTTTCCGGTTTAGCCCGGGAGAGTTCCGCGCGACGATAACTCAACGTCACCTTTGCGCCTGCAACCGCCAGCGCGATGGCGCATTCGATGGCCGAGTCTCCACCGCCGACCACCAATGCCGCCTTGCTCGAATATTCCTGCGGATCGTGCAGGCGGTTGTAGACTTTGTCGAGCCCTTCGCCCGGTACGCCCAGCTTGCGAAAGTTGCCACTCCGACCAATCGCCACGATGACCCGAAGCGCTTTCACGTCCGCATCATCGCCGGCGACATGCAAGTGCAGCACGCCCGACTTGCGTTCGACGTATTCGACTCGGGCACGTTTGGTTTCGATACCGGCATCGTCGCGCTGGGCTTGCAATTCCTCGACGAGTGCTTCCTTGATGTCGGCATTGAATTGAACATCGCCAGCCGGCACCATTTCCGTGGGATAGGTGAAGATCGGTTTGCCTTTGGGGAAGTTGACGATCGTCGAAAAATCCTGGCTGGCCTCGAAGATCACGAAATTCAAGCCGGCTTTCTTCGCCTCGATTGCCGCTGATATGCCGGACACACCCGCACCAATGATGGCCAGATCGCAT
>BQJS01000159.1 GCA_021604825.1 Phycisphaerae bacterium
GTTACGTTTGACATACCAACCCGAAAGCGTCCCAAAGAATTGAAACGTTCCCAACTCGTCGGCGCTGGCCGAATTATCGAGCAGCGTGTCCTGCCAGAATTCGTACCCCAATTCGTCAATGCGAAAGATGTTCGTTGCGCCGTTTGAAGCGACGAACGACGAAACAACACCCAAGCGCGTATCGACGTCGGGATTGATCGGCCCCGTTTGCGTGGTATCCGGTTCGGTGCCGGCAAGCATGTTGACAGAATTGCCAGCTTTCCAGGACACGCCGGGCGCACCTTCGCTCGTCGATGTTGAGTCGAGTTCGAGAAGTTCAACAATTCCCATCGACGTATCGATTGATAGATCGATGGTGCTGGTTGACCCGGGAATAATGACTGCGTCTTCGCCATCGACGGGAATCAAACTGCGCGATGCGTCACCAGCATCACCATCCAGATCAAGGAGCGGGCCGCCAAGGTAATCGATTCCCATGTAGGGAAGTTGTCCGTTACCCAACGGGACCGATGAACGCTTAAACACGAAACTCATCGCGCCGAATTCATTCGGATCGAGCAGCGGTTGCCCGTTACCGATGAAGGTGATCGTCGGACCAAGCGGACCGATGCCGGCCAACCGATCATCGTCAAAGAACGTGCCATCAATGCTGTTGCCGCCACCTGGGTCCGGTACGACCGTCCGAGAGGGGCCCGGCCAACGGTCTACATCGACGCCGGTCATCAACTCAAATGGCGTCGCGTGAACCGTCGTAACGGAAAACGCCAAACAGCACATTGCACCAAGTGCAGCGGATGCGTGCATCTATTGTCTTTCCTAGAAAGAAACCTCAGAACTTTCGCGCCATTAGCAGGGATAATTGAACGTGGTCCCTCCAAAAGCGCACAATCCAGTGATGGATTCGGTCTCAACCATGAACCGCAGATAACTATGTCCAAGAGCTGAGCGCCTACCGGACGGGCCAAAGCCTTCGGAGAATCGAGCATCGAGCGGACAACAATCCGTCGGACTGCTAGCGCAATTACATTCCGAATTCAGAATAAGCGCATTGCGATTCCGGCTTTGGTTTTTGATTTAGGAGATGGGTGGGGCGCGAGGACCCGAGAATGAGGGGAGAAACGTTTGGGATAATCGGGCGATGATTGCATCCACCCGTGTGAGGGTCAAACCAGATCCAAATGTTTGTCCATCGGTGCGATGCCTGAGCAGGCGGATCGCCAGAAGCAAACCAAGTATGTGGCACATGGCCCACTTGATGGCAGCCCGCCACCGAACCAGGCCAGCAAACACAACGAATCCGATGTGTGCGCCGTCCGTGCTCAAATCGCCGCCAAGTGCGCGATCGATGACGCCAACGTGCATCAAGCCGATGATCAATACAACGCAGACAATGCTGCGCCAGTCGGTGTTGAGTCGAAGACAGGGAACGTCAATGATCTTCAGAACAAAGAACGCGGCAGATGCAGAAAGTCCGGCCAACCGAATCATTGGGCCGAGCAATTCTGGAAGACCGTGGGCGCTGCGTGTGGTGGCGATGAGGCTGGGAATGGCGATGCCGTGCATCACCAACATCATGATCCACATCATGCGTGCGCTGGATATTGCAGAGGCGATGAACCCGACCATTTGGCTCAACACTGATTGACGCCTGTCAGCCGTCATATCATCAACTCTTGAATTGGCACAAACCAATGACATCGTCCAATCCCACAACACTTGGGGATATGCCCCAATACTCACTTAGCAGTCGAAAGATCGCTGCCCGCTAGGCCAACACGGCTTTATCGGCGAATTAAGCGGCTCTTTTGCCCAAAGTACGCCGATCTCGAATTATCTTATCAGACCAAATCGTACGCGAAACCAATTTCTGGCCAAATTAGTTCGGTTTATTTGCACCGTTACAAGGTCCAGTAAGCAAGAATCGTGCCAAATCCGTTGCTGGTCGACACCTCAATCGCAATTCGGTCTAATAAACGACGGACCGACCGGTCATTCAATTCGATCACGCACCGACGTTTTGGAGTTTCTCGGGCATCAAGTCGGACGACACATGTCCCAACGCAGAAAACATGTACTTGGCCGCTTCAACGATAGAGTCGCCGTCGTCCTGCGACAAGTCCAGCGCACTCATCCGCATCTTGTAATCAAGCCATTTCTGACGCTGGTCGCTGCCGTACGGGTCAAGTGTGCGGACACCGTCGTCAGTAAGGTCATAAGCCCGGCGGATGTTTCGAGCGATGAATTTCGAGCCGTTATTACTGCCTTCCAGAACGTAGTGCATTCCGAGCAAGGCGATCGGATTTGTGCGTGCGAGAACCTCAACGTGGCTCACGAACGTCTCGGTCGCCGGGGTCGGGGCATGGCAGTCGGGTGTGACCCCAAAGAATTTCAGGTCGTCAATCAAATCGCCTTCGCGGTAGTTTTCATCCACGACGACCCGCGCCAATTCGGGCTTCTCCTTCGATGCGTTCTGAATCTGCCCTTCAAGCGCCGAATACACATGGTGAAGCTCGACCAGATAGCGTGCATAGGCGTCTCGAGATAGGCGTCCGGCGAAAAACGCTTGCTGGAAAGGGTGGTTTTCAGCTTCTTCATGCTGCTGAGCTGTCGCAACACGCAGCCGATCCATGATTCCAACGGGTCCGGCCGTGTAGTTTTCATTTGTTGTTTCAGTCGGATGATCCACGTGTGGTCCTTTCAGTGAGCAACGCGGTGCGCGTTTGCCTCATTTGGAATGTTCATATGAACTGCGTTTACGAGCCCCAAGCCGTACAACCGTTGGCTTTGACAGCGGCATAACCTGCCACGAGCCAAAGCATTCCCTTGAGCGTAAAGAACAGAAACCCGGCGATACCCAACTTCTTCACCAACGTTGACTTCGAAGTCCGGCCCGCAGCCCCATGCCCCATTGCATCGGCTGCCACTTCGGTGGCCTCAATTGAAGGACCACCGCCCTCAGCAGCCAACGTTGGCTGGTCGTCCCGTTGGGGCGAGAACGTTTGGGCCTTGAATTTCTCATCTGCCAAATCGCAACTGCCGGCAGGTCGAACGGTGGAAGGGCCCAACTCTTCGACAAATGCGGTTTTTGCGGGCTTCACGGCGTTTCCTTACCTGGCTGAGTTACCAGAGTTGGATGATACAAAGAAAGTTTGGTGCGTCAAACAATTTAGATCGATCTGGCTACGAAAAGATTGTTGAGAAAAATCGCAGTCTTTTGCAATGGGAATCGCCGGGCTGGAAATAGACGGTAGTTGGCGGATCTGAGTTTGCCCGGCCAGGATTCGCCCAGCAGGGTCGCATCGGTTGTCGGCTTGATCGCAAGTTCAAGCCAGCCTCCGGTCGGCCCTGCTTCTATTTTGTCCCCTTCGAGCGTGTGTCCCATCACCAGCCGCCGGAGCCTTCGGGTTTGAGTCCCAAAACAATTCGTTGTATTCCCATGTTTCATCGCGTCCGCTTGAGACGGTCTCGAATAATTCAATGAGAATTCGCAATCATTGGGTTGCTGTTGCGCATGTAATTGCAGGGTCTGCCCTGTGTCCTTTGGAGAATCGTGGTTGACGAAAACGACTGACGCCAACACGTTCCTGGAACTCGTTGCGCCAGTGCGCGATTCTCTGTATCGGTTCTCGCTGCGCAACGTTTGGCAGCAGGACCAAGCTGGCGATGTTCTCCAAGAAGCGGTGATGACCGCGTGGCGTCAGTTTGATCGATTTGAACAAGGGACGAATTTCAAAGCGTGGATGTTCAAGATTCTTCTGAACACGCTTTATCGCATTAATCGAAAATCGCACCGCGCTAAGGCTGCGAGCATCGAAGCCGGCGCGATCGATGCGGGTGGGTACGTCGAAAAAGAAGAGGCTTGGGCGAGCATTCTGATTGATCCTGAGCGGGTCAAGCAGACCCTGGACGATCGGATCGTTAAGGCGCTAGAAGCGCTTGGCGACGTGGAGCGTTACTGTTTCCTGCTGCGGTTGTTGGAAGACTTTTCGTACCGCGAGATTTCGGAGCAATTGGATATCCCGTTGGGCACGGTCATGTCGCACGTGTATCGCGCACGCATGAAGTTGCGTGAGCGTTTGACCGAAATGGCAATGGAAACCGGAATCATCAAATAGTTGGATTGTTTAAGTAGCCGGGATGTACAGTTTGGCGGGCTACGGAGCGCCTTCTTGTGAAGGCGAATTGTCAGATGGGAAAAATGACTTGTGATCAATGCCGTCGGTGGTGGAGTCCATACATGGATTCTGAGCTGGACGCGAGCAAGACATTTGAAGTCAGTGAGCATTTGCGGTTGTGCGATTCTTGTCGCCTTCGTTTTGAGCGTGAGTCGGCGATGGATGGTTGGATGCGCGAGTCGCTCGGTGACGTGCAGATGCCAGCCGATCTGTGGGAGCAGATTGAAGCGGGCGTCAAGATGCCAGCCGTTGCGTCAGTCACGGGCGATACCAGCACTCGACGCCCGAGATTCTTCAAGTGGTTTGGACCGTTGGCGATGGCGGCGATGGTGGCAATCGTGATTACGGCTGGACTGCTTTTCCGCGATCGTACGCCTGCAGTACAAGTGGTTGATGTTGGAACGGATCGACGCGTGCGGGTTCCGGCAACACATGTTTCCGTGGCGCGTTTGCTTGCGCAGGCGTCACCGAAATTCAAAGAGTTTCCAGATTCGAGCACCGGCGAGGGCGGCGATGCGGTCGGTTTGAGTTCGTCTCGATGTGCTGAAGTTCGGCGGCAGTTGGCCGACATGTCACGGCGGGTCCTTGGGGCGGAGGTTACGTTTGAACCGTCGCCGGGACACAGGCATCCGATTAATTTCGTTGCAGTGTTCGAGCGAACGGACGATGAAGGCGACCCATACATCGAATTGCACATGAATTGTTGTGGTCGACCGACGTTGATTGCTTTGGCGCTGACGGACTCGCACACGCGGATTCTGGAATTGAATGAGCCTACGGCCAAGAGAAATGTCACCGACGTAGCGGGGGAGTTGTCAGACGTTCCGATCCAGATTCAATCAGAATCAATCAACGGTGTGATGGTAGCGGGTGCCACAGCGCGACACTATCTTGATGCCGTTTTCGCGGGTTTCAAAGTGTCCAAGATCTAGCGTGCCGGGCTTGCGATACGGTTATTTGGGGGTGGTTTCCTCAAGCAAGAAATCTGTGAAATTCTGAAAAATCACAGATAGACCCCCTTCGCCTCAGGCTGTGGTCGCTGATGGGTATTCCCATTTTGCATTCGATTGCCTCAATCCAAAATCATTCTTGTCATAACACATCACGCCAGTAGACTGTGCGCCGCCGACAAGACTCGTGGAAGTCAATTCAATTTCCCATAGGTACATGAACGCTAATAGCGCCAACACGGGCGTTATAAGTTCGCAGTTGGCAACCCAAAATGCGGCCGGTCTTTGCCGACCAATGGGGGTTCGGGCCAACTAAATTCAGACGACCAGTGAAGGAGCATGAAGCGAATGAGATTCAATCAAGATACTTTGCGTAAATGGGTATGCATGGTCCCTTTGGGATTGCTTGCGATCGGTTGCACTCCGACCGTGCCATCGGGTGATGGCGATGGAGATGGCGACGGAGATAGTGGTCCGCAGCCGATGTTTGTGCTCTGCGATTCGCCTGGAGGTGAAGATGCCGATATCGACTTTTCAGGATTCGGCGAAACCAAAGTGACCTTCAGCACGTTTGGTCACGGTCGGCACCTCGTTTACTTTGACGGCGTGCGTTTGATCTTTCAATTCGATCAGCCGATCCCATTCTGTGCGGTGATTCCTGACAACGTCAAGCTGTGGGACGTAGATACCGGCGACGAAATTCCACTGACCGATGCGCAACTGATGCGGCAGAATATCGACGCCAACGGTGCCAACACCGACATCGGCGAAGATGTCGAAGCCAGCCTGATTTTGATCGACCTTCCCGGCGACCTGGAGATCGGTAAAGACTACGAGTTGACGTTCGATGATGAGACGCTGGGGCTCGATGGCGACTTCCAGCAGAATCCCGACACGCCGGAG
This sequence comes from Phycisphaerae bacterium, assembly GCA_021604825.1. Next base: position 6,029 of record BQJS01000159.1, read on the forward strand.
CGATCGAACGGCAAGCTGCCCAGTGGTGACGACACGCCCGGTACAGATTTCAAGCAGATCTTCCGAACGATTTCAGCGTCTGACTTTCTCACGGAGACGCAAGGCATCGCAGGGATCGCCCTCGATAACCAGGATCGTCTGTTCGGTTCTTCGGAGACCGGCGCTTTCGGGCCGTTCACCCAAGCCAAAGCCGTCACGGGTGGCGATCAACTCGCACCCAATCTCAACTCGCTGGCCAGCAAGTCCATCGTCATCGACAACCAAGGCATGGTGATCGTCAAGGATCAAATTTCAGACAACGAAGTTTATGCGATTGATCCGGATACTGGTTTGCCCAACATCGTCGCGATTCCCGATGTCGAGAGTCAGCCCGACGACGTTGTCATCGCGCCAACCGGATATGCAAGCGTGCAGCGCAGTGCCGTCGAACCCGGCGATATCATCTACTCTTCAACGGGCAATATCGTCGTTGCCGATCGTCGCGCTGGGGCCGGCAATAAAGGCACGATGAATCTGGTTGATCGGGCGGGCTCGATCAGCGATGCCTACACGTCGCTTTTCGTTCCCGGAGCCAACGCCGGACAAGCCGAATGTCGGACGATTTATGGTCTGTACAAACCGGAAAATGACACTGGCTACGAGATGCACCGTATCCTGCCCGACGGTACAGTGGATCACAGCGGATTCACCAATCCCGAGTCGCTCACGGCGCTCGAAGGTACCGCTGCGGTCAAATTGCAAAACATCCAGGGGCGCGAGGAGTATCTCATCGTCGGTGACGTGGATCTTGCCCAAGCCGACCTGCGTCAGAACCTGCCTGACTTCGACGGCCGGTGCGTCATGATCTACAACGAAACTGAGAGTCGATTGCAGGTTCTCTTCCCGCTGCCGATTGACACGTTCGCATTTACGTTCGGCCCATTCTCCGACGCCGAGATCACTTCGGACTACGACACCACCTACATTTCGTTGCCGAACGATCAGCGCGTGGTGAGCATGACGGGCTTCGCAAACAACGGCAAGAGCGAGGGCACTCCGGAATGCGATCCGTCGTTCGACGACAACATCACGGTGGCGACTGGTGCCGCCCGAGTGTTTAGAAGCACCCTGGGTAACGGGCGATTTTTGATGTATGGCTCGCCAACGGTACTGCAGTTCGATTTCGACCAAGCCATTCCGCATTGTTCGGTCAATGCCGACAACATTACGTTGGTTAATCAAGAGACCGGGGCTGACATTTCGTTGGAAGGTCAGCGGATGCGGCGCTGGTTGTTCTCAGATCCATCGAACGGCGTCACCTTGGGCAGTCGATTGACGATCGATCTGCCGATGGGTTTGGAAACTGGCATGAAATACGAGATTCACCTTAACGCTGAAGCCATGGGGCTTGACGGTGAATTCTTGACGGAAGAAAACGACATCAAACGCAACGGTCGTCTCCCCAGTGGTGATGGCACACCCGGTGGCGATTTCGTTCAGATGTTCCAGTTGATTCATGGTGACTGGTTTTTGACGGAAACGGGCGGGGCACGTGGCGTCAGCTTGACGTCGGGCGAGTCGCTTTGGGCCTCGACCGACGTTGCGATCATGGGACCGTTCACCGCGCCCACGACCCCAACCGTGGCTGATTCGATGATCGTTGGCGTGGATCAGGAAATCGCCGGGTCAGAAGGTACGGCCAAGGGCAAGCCGATGGTGGCCAACAAAGATGCCGCCCGCGCCGATGTGACATACGCGTCGCTTCGCAACAGTCGTTTGTACGATGCGGACAGCTTGACCGGTTTCCAACAGATCTTCCAGGTTGACTTCGGCGAGCCGGGACTCGGTACGTTTGAGCAAGATCTTGAAATCGCCCCTGACGGTTTTGCGGGTGACTACGTGGATGTCAATCTCGCCCGGGGTGTGATCATCGATGTGGCCGGTTCGACTTCGACGGCGTTGTTTGAAAGCGATAGCCAACTCGTGCAATACAAATCGCTCTTCGTCGCCCCGGACTCACTCGGCGGCGGACTATTCGCATCGGTCTCGGAAGGGTTTGGCGGTGGTTTCCGAATTCGTGAAATAACGCCGGCTGGCGATCAGATCGACGAGTTCGCTGCGCTTGCTGGCGTCAACGGCTGCGCGTCGATGAAGTTGCAGAGTTACCATGGTGATCCCGAGTACTTGATTCTTGGTGATTTCGACCGCACGTCAGCCAACCTACTCACCGGGCAGCTTTCCGATACGACGTCCGGCAACGAGTTGGTTTGGTACAGTCCGGCACAGAACAAGGTGCAGGTGCTGGGTTCGTTCTCGCTGGGTGCGGACATGACGTTCGAGCAAGCGCTTGATACGATTTACTCATCGCACCCGAATCTGCGATCGGTATTCAGGTTCCAGGGTCTGGGAAATGACGCGAACTGATCGGGCAGTTCGACTCGACTGGCGAACAGACAATGATTAGCGATGCGGCGCGGGCGGGTCATATGATCCTCCCGCGCCGCTTTTTTGTGTTATGCTTTAGGCGCTTCGTGAGATTTCACCGAGGGGGCACGTCGTGGCGAATATACTGCACATTGCGACGATCGATTCATGGAAAACTGGGAAGGCTTCAGGGTTCTACGCGATCGACACCCTGAAGTCCGAAGGGTTCATCCACTGTTCAACGCCGAAGCAAGTCGTGCGCGTCGCCCGCGAGCGCTTTGCGGGACGCGATGATCTGGTACTGCTCGAAATCGCCGAAAACCGCGTCCGTGTCGAAATCAAATATGAGAATTGCGAAGGCGGAACCGAGTTGTTCCCGCACTTGTACGGACCGTTGAATGTCGATGCGGTGGTTTGTGAACATGAATTCGCACCAGATGAGAACGGCGAATTCAAACTACCCGTCGGATTGGATGGCGGCTGATTGCGCCGATGGGTTAGTCGCTGATCTGTTTGACTTGTACTTGTCCTGCAGAAACGTCCGACACGGATTGTGTGAATGCATCAAGCGATTCGAGTGGCACCAGCACGGTGAGTGACACCTCGGCTCCGAATTCTTCCTGTTCCGTCATCACCTCAAATTCCGGAATCATCTTTCCAATGGTTTGATGCAATTGGTACGGGTAGGTGATTGTGCAAGTGATCCGTTCGACTTTGCGTTCCGTGACGAGGTCCGCGAAGGCTTCTTGCGCCGACTTGGTATATGCGACAACCAAGCCACCCGTTCCCAATTTCGTTCCGCCGAAATACCGCGTGACTACGACCACCGTATCGCCCAGATCGGCACCCCGAAGAACGGCCAACACCGGCGGTCCAGACGTCCCCGACGGTTCGCCATCGTCGCTCATACCTTCCGAAACACTCGGCGGATATCCAATCTTGTACGCGTAGACATGGTGGTTGGCGTCCGGCATTTCCGCGCGGATTTCGCGGATGATCGCTTGGGCATCTTTGACGGTGTCAGCCCGACGGATCGTCGTGATGAATCGGGAGTTGGAGACGCGCGTCTCGACGCGGCATGGTTGGGCTGGCACGTTGTATTGCACGGGTGTTATTGTGGCAGGGGCGGGGCGCGTCCGCAACGGTTCGCGAACGAACGGGACCTAGAAGCTGGCTGCGATCAACATGACAAATGACAGAACAACCGGGATACTCGTGATCGCGACAGCCCACTCGGCGATCTTGCGGCCATGCTTGTCGCTGCGTCGTCCCAGCCACTCGCACATGATGATGACGAAAATGACTAAGGCAAACTTGAACGCCACCATCCCTTGCAAACCGAAACGCTGAATAACAGCATCGGCGATCGGATTCACTTCGCTTCCGCCGGATTGAAGGATGGCCCAAGTCAGCATGATGTCGAGCGCCGAAACAAACACGAACCAGACATACGCGTTTTGATAACGCATTTGTCCGCCTCGGGCGTTCGACGCGCTCGGTTTAACCACGCCGCCACATTCAGGGCAAGTTGCGAGCGCCAGTGTTGCGGTTGCGAATCCGCAAGCGGCGCAGATTCCCCCGTCTGGCATTAGAAGATTCGGATCAGACTGCATGTCCATATTCTATGCCTGCAGACTTAGCGACGTCCAGGAATCGAATCATTGGCATGTTGCGTCGAACATCCCTCCATTTCAGTATGTGCCTAGCGGACATCGAGAAAACAGTTGAACCGATGTAGTATCCGGCGATAATCAAACCGCCTATCGCTCCTCTCGGGCATTTCTTCTGTGAGCTGCCGACGGATCTTGCATGCTGATCGCTGTGAATAATCAGGTCTTTGTGTGGTCGTTCATCGTTTACACGCTCGCGGTCGTGGCGGTGGGGGTGTATTCATCTCGTTTTGCCAAACGCAGCGACGAGGACTTTTTCCTTGCTGGCCGATCGCTTGGAAAATGGGTGGGGGCGCTATCTGCGTCGGCATCGAGCGAGTCTGGGTGGGTGACGCTTGGTCTGGTGGGCATGGGGTTTGCCACCGGGGTGCAGGCGTATTGGATGGTGCCGGGTTGTGTCCTTGGTTATGCGTTTATTTGGCTGGTCCTCGCCGAACCCATGCGCCGCCGTTCGGCTGAACTGGGTTCGTTAACGCTGCCGGATTTCTTCTCACAACACTTCAAGGAACGCGCACCGATTCTCCGCATCTTGACGGTTGTTGTCATTGTCGTTGCGATGATGTTGTACGTCTCAGCGCAGTTCGCAGCCGCCGGCAAATCGTTTGAAGCTGCGTTCCAACCCACGATCAGTCGGCGCAGCGGATTGCTCATTGGTGCGGCGATCGTTCTATTCTATACTGTAACCGGGGGGTTTCGCGCCGCGTGTTGGACGGACTTCCTGCAAGCCATCTTGATGTTGATCGTTTTGGTGGCGTTTCCGATTTACGCGCTGCATGGCCAAGGCGGGTTTGGAAGCGTCCTTGATACGCTGCGAGCCCACGATCCAAAACTCGTCACCTTTATGCCAGAAGAATCCGGATGGGCGTTGGTTGGTTTTTTGTTTAGCTCCAGTGGTCTTGGCATCAACTTCGGTTACCCAGGTCAGCCGCACGTGTTGGTCCGTTTCATGGCATTGAAAGACCGGCGCGAAGCTCGAATGGGCGCGATCATTGCGATTATTTGGGTCGCGATCGTTCTGACCGGAGCGGTGACGGCTGGGCTGGCGGTTAAGTCGCTGGCACTTGGCGGAACCGAGTGGGCTGTCCCGATGCTAGATGGCGATGGCGAGACCGCGCTCGTGTTGGGATCCAAATTCCTGCTCCATGGTGTCCTTGCGGGCATGGCGTTGGCGGCTGTCTTGGCCGCGATTTGTTCGACTGCGGATAGTCAATTGGTCGTGGCTGCGAGTGCGGCGGCCAACGATATTTATGGCCACCTGATCGCCAAGAAGCCCGGGCAGAACAACGCCTGGTTCAATCGGTTGGTGGTCTTCGGGATTGGGACTGGTGCAGTTCTGATGGTCATTGGAAAAAAAGTGCAAGTTTTTGACCAGGTTCTG
>BQJS01000160.1 GCA_021604825.1 Phycisphaerae bacterium
CGCCGCCCGCCCGGTTGTCGATCCCGAAACGATGATCGCATCAGCCTGCCCGCGATATGCAGTTTCCTCAGCAGCGAGCGCGATGTCGGGTTGATTGACGCAGATCGCGTGCTTCACATGAACATCCGCAAGAATGCGCACACTCGGACACAGCGACTCGCGATCACGCAACGTCTTGTGCGCGTCACCTTCGATCATGCCCTGGTCCGTCGCAGCCACCCCCGTCAAGACATTGACGCGAATGAACGACGCCCCCACCGCAGCCGCAATGCCCAGCGCACTGCGGGCGTCGTTGCGCAAGCAGTTCACACCGATCGGCAGTTTCGTTTCGTTGCAAACCTCACGGATGATGACAGCCATCGCTGCAACCGTCTCCGGCGCAATCGATCCACGCGTGAACGGCGCGTCACCGAAATTCTCAACCATGATCCCATCGAATCCCGCTGCCGCCAACGTCTGGGCATCACGAAGGGCATGCTCAAAGATGGCATCCAAGCGCATCGCAGATCCGGGGCTTCCGGGCAGCGCTGGTAAATGAACCATGCCAATCAGTTTGGGTAACGGTGTTTGAGATTGGGACATATTGATCAATCGATTTGCGAAAAGCCAAACGGCCTGCAAGGATCGGACGACCGTCGCAGCGCAATCATTTCACTTTGCGAAAGACAGCCACCACATCTTCAATGGGCACAACGAACAATTGATTGTCCGACTCAAAATCGACCGGGATCGCGTGCTTCGGATTGAACAGCACCTTGTCGTATTGGCGAATCGGAAAGTCATCGTCGTTTTCGATCTGAGCCGACACCGTGACGACACGGCCCGTGATCGTGGGAATCTCCACTGAGTCCGGTAACTCGATGCCGCCCTTGGTTCGCTTCTTGTCCTCATCCTTGCGAATCAGGACCCGCTCTCCGAGGGGCTCGACCGTCTCCATTGGTGTAACTTGGGTTTTGGCTTTCTCGGCCATGCTGCTTCCTTCAATTCGACTCTTATGGCGTCATTTCATCTATATGGGTCGGCCACACCGTATCCGAATCTTCACCGCATTCAACCCAATAGATTCTATGCCCCCCATCAGACGCACCGCAACCACATCGCCCGACTCAATCAAAACGCCATAGCCTTCGACATTACCTGCGGTCAAGCTACAATAACCGTCAACTGGCTGTGCCACGTACGCCCGCCAGGATTCGCCGCGCCCCTTTGGGCGTCCCAGAATTGGATCTGTCCGCATGAAGCAACCCACTCCCAAGCAAGTCGCCTTCGTATCCCTGGGGTGCGCCAAGAACACGGTGGACTCCGAGAAGATGCTCGGTCAGCTCGCAGAAGCCGGTTGCGTGCTGGTCGCCGACGAGAGCGATGCCGACGTGGTCGTCGTCAACACCTGCGGATTTCTCGAAGACTCACGGACCGAAGCCACCGGGATCATTCGCGATCTCGTCAAAACGAAGAAAGCCCGATCGTCGCGTCTGAATCGAGTGGTGGTTGCCGGCTGCCTCGTCCAACGCGACGGCGATCAACTCTCCAACGCAGTCGCCGGTATCGACGCCTTGGTCGGCGTGAATAATCGCGACGACGTGGTGCGGGCTGTGCTGAACAAGAAGCATCAGCGCAACACCGTCGATAAATACATGGGCGATTACCACCCATTCGTCAACATCGACACCGCCCGCCTTCGAATCACCCCGAGGCACTGGGCCTACCTGCGAATCTCCGAAGGTTGCGATCAGAAGTGTACGTTCTGCACGATCCCCAGCATCCGCGGACCGATGCATTGCAAACCGCCTGAGATCGTCCTCAATGAAGCCCGCGAACTCATCGCCGACGGTGCAGTCGAATTGTCGCTCATAGGCCAGGACACCAGCAGCTATGGCCATGACATGGGGTACGAAGCGGGATTAGCCGGTTTGCTTCGGCAACTCAACGAACTCGACGGCCTGTCGTGGATTCGCCTGATGTATGTGTATCCCTCGGTCTTTACCGATGCGATGATCGACGCCATCGCCGAATGCGACAAGATCGTCAAATACGTGGACATGCCGCTCCAACACATCAGCGACAAGATGCTCAAAGCCATGCATCGGCGCGTCGATCGCAAGACCACCGTCGATCTGCTCAATCGCATCAAGACGCAAATCCCCGACGTCACACTGCGCACCACGCTGATCACCGGATTCCCCGGCGAAACCGAAGCCCACCACCAGGAACTCATCGAGTTTATTCAGGAATTTGAGTTCGACGCGTTGGGCGTCTTCCCGTACTCTTTGGAACCGGACACGCCGGCTGGTCGCATGACGGGGCAGATCGACCGCGAAACCAAACTCCGTCGCCGTCAGGAATTGATGCTCGCCCAGCAGGAGATCGCCTTTAGGCGTGCGGATAGTCGCATCAATCGGGACTTCGACGTGATCGTGGATACTCCGGCGGCGGAAGGTTTTCAGGAAGCACGGCATGCCGGGCAAGCACCCGAGGTCGATAGCGTCACGCTTCTTCGCGACTGCGACTATGAGCCGGGTCAGTTTGCCCGCGTACGATGTGTGGGTCGCGACGATTACGATTTGATCGCCGTTCCGAAAACGATTTCGCTCCCGACGCTGGCTCAAGGATGAGCGCAACAAACTTAAAATGAATCTGCCCAATCAGATCACACTGACCCGCCTGCTTCTTGCGATTGTTTTCTTCGCCCTGCTTTCGTGGTTCGACATCGTCACCTATCCCGAAACCTGGATTCTCGATGCGTGCGCCATTCTGTTCATGGTAGCCGCCGCGACCGATGCGCTGGATGGCTACCTCGCCCGTCGCAACAATCAGGTGACGGCATTCGGTCGGGTGCTGGACCCGTTCGTCGACAAAGTTTTGGTGTGCGGCGCGTTTGTGTTTCTCGCGGGCGGAAACTTTCGTACAGAAGAAGGCGTGCTGGTCACGCACATGGAGTCATGGATGGTTGTGTTAATCCTGGGACGCGAATTGCTCGTCACCGGATTGCGCGGGTTTTCCGAATCCAAGGGGACGGCCTTCGGCGCGAACATGTACGGCAAAGCCAAAATGATGTTTCAAAGCGGCGCGATTCCGGTCATTCTGTTTATCATTGCACATAGCAAAGAGCCCGCAGCCGACGCGAACCGGTTGGCCATCCAGATCATCGTCTGGTCCACTGTCGCCATCACAACGCTTTCGATGCTTCCATATCTCTACCAATCCAAAGACATCCTTACACAGACGGACGCCTCGTGAGCGAACTTTCATACGCGCAAGCCATCATCCTCGGCATCGTCCAGGGATTGACCGAGTTCCTGCCCATCAGCAGCAGCGGTCACCTCGCGCTGGGCGCACACTGGTTTGACCTCGAACCCGATTCCAAACCGATGCTGCTCTTTAATATTGCGGTGCACCTCGGAACCGTCATCGCAGTCGCAGGCGTCTTTGCCCGGAAATTCATTGCATATTTCACTCGATTGATCGCCGAAACCAATCCGAGCTTTGCAGGCCGCCGCATCGCCTGGAAGATCGCCGCGCTCGGCATCGTCGCCAGCATCCCGACGGCCATCATCGGACTTGGTTTCAAGGATCAACTCGGACAGGCATTCGGCAACCGTCTGGGCATCGGCATCGCCCTCATTGGTACCGGCACGCTGCTGTGGATCACCGGAAAGATCCCGCGTCCCAAACGCGGTTGGCGGCGGTTCGGCTGGCGACGAGCATTGATCGTTGGACTTGGTCAAGGGGTGGCTATCCTGCCGGGCGTGTCGCGCAGTGGCACCACAATTTCCCTGGCGATGCTGTGCGGCATCAAGCGCCAGTGGGCTGGCGAGTTCAGCTTCTTTATCGCCATCCCAGCCATCTGCGGTGCGGCGCTCGTGTCGACGATGGATGTTGTAAACGATCCCGCCATGAGCCTGAAAGACTTCATGACGGGACCGCTACTGATGGGGGCTTTGGTGGCAACCGCAACCGGGTACTTCGCCCTCCGCATGCTCATGTCAGCCGTGCGAAAAGCAAAGCTCCACTACTTCTGTTATTACTGCTGGATGCTTGGCCTCGTCGTCATCATGGCGATGCAATGACACCATCCGCTCCGCCTCCCTGCGCCTACGGAACCAGCAGTTCATAGTGCGACTGTGTCGTGTACTCGTAATCAAAAGGCCCGCCACCCAGAAAGTCCGATGCGCTTTCCCGCGTGCGAGCAAACATGTCGATTGTACGGTTCTGAAAATCGATCGTGCCTTCAATGTACTTCCACATTGAGGTGTCTATGTTATCCGTGGTTGTTTCCTTGAAACCGACCGCCGCGAAACTCCCGTCCTGATTGATCCCACCGGTCACGACGACCTCGTCGGTTGCGTCGTTGAAGAATTCGATCACGCCATCTTCAATTCTCAAATAAAACGTCCTGTTAAATGCTGGCGAATCCGCACCTGCCAGATTGGTCTCACCGTCCGTCAAATCGCAAACGCTGTCGGAAAGCTCGCGACCGTCGCATGTGATGCACGCGAACAACTCGGTCTCTCTCTCGATGTAAATCTTGTCCACTTCGTCGTTGGCAAACGGATCGCCGATGTTGTCGCCCGGTGAAACCTGCGGAAAATCTTCCCTGGCTGTACAGGTTTCTGTGTCCTGCGACCCGCCTCCGGAATTCTGCCCACCACCGTTTGCGCCATCGCCTGAACCGGTCCCGTTTGAGTCGCCCCCGTCTTGACCATCGTTGCCTCCGACAGTCACGACTTGCCCACCGCCTTCTCCGTCAACAACGATCACTGGCGTTTCGCATCCAACACTAAGTGCCGCGACTACAAACAATGCTAATCTGAATTGCGTCATGGTCGGCCCCTTTTCCAAGAACTGCGACCGCATTTCGAACGGTCAAACCTCATTCATTTACCTGTTGTCACGATGCAGCGAGAATCTGAAAAAATTCGAGCGATTCCTACATGGATGCGAAAATGCCGGCAAAGAGGCGGTTTGAATCACCCACTTTGCCGGCATCGCATCAAAACGTCTGCTGGTTTTTCTCTTATTTTGGGATGAGGAAACTCAGATGATGTTCGCAGTGCCAAAGCTGCTGATGCTTCCATTGATCGGGCGTCAACTTGCCGAACACGAGATGATCGACGTACTCGGCATCTGGAGCGGAGAATCGCCCAATGGCTTTCCGCAATCGCTCGACGCCCACCGCGTCATCCACCGGCTCTTCTTGCTTGGCAAATGCGGGCGCCTTCACTTTCAATTTTGTAGGCTCATGCCTGAGCATTTTCGGCAACACCAGCCACCGCGCGATCAATCGCATCGGAAGCGGCCACCTGGTTGGGAACCCGTCCAGCGCACACTCCAGCACGATCGCCAGATGACTGCAGTTCTGCCCCAGGCTCAGTTGGCCAACCCGATCGTATCCACTCGAGGCGAGTTGATCGGCGTCGGCTAACACATCCGCCCAACTGTCGAATCGAAGTGCACGACGCTTCAGCGCCGTATTCGCCTTCGTTGCTGCTGCGGTACTGCTCATTCGATGACCTCACTCTCAACAACTGATTGAATGCCCAGCCCATTGACAGTTGCAAATCGGTTTACCCAACAACCGGCGGATGTCCCAATCCCTGGTTGGATACGGTGGTTTGACCGGTATGAATACCTTCGTGGAATGCCGCCAACTTGAAAATCGACTCAGCCGTCGGCAGAAATTCCGGGGCACCTTCTGGGGTTGGCTTGTCCAAATCTTCTTCCGACATGCCATCGAGAACGGCCAGCAGCCTTCCGCGTGCATCGTTTAAGCGCTTACGGATCTCCGCCGGCGCGGGGTAAGCGGCCGCATCGCTAAGCGGTTCCGTGCCCATCCCGAAAAGCTTCTGCGCTTCGGAAGTATCTGTGGCGTTGTCAGGTGCCAACAACCCCACAAAGAAATCGTCGGTCAGCGCCAGGTGCCCAGCGCACCACATGGCATGGTTGGCTTTGGGATGGGCCTGATACATCCAGTCACTTTCCGATTCGAATTTATCCAGCAGCTGATTCGTAAATCCGCGTGAAAAATTGAGCGACTCTTTGATGAATTCCTTGCGCGTCATCGATTGTATCTCCTTGTTCAAACAAACTTTCCGGCACCAATAATCGATCTGAAACACTTCATTTTTGACTGATTGTTCAAAAATGCTTCAAAAAAACTCATGCATTCAACGAAGCGATCGCCCCGTCGGCAACGCGTTGCAACGTCGCCCGCGACGCCCTTGATTTGGACATCAAAAGGATGCCCTGAAATACGCCGACCAAGAACGTGGCCATCTGCAGCGGATCGGTCTTCTTGTTCAATTCGCCGTTGTCGATGCCCTCGCGAATGTTTTCGCGAATCGCTCGCTCCAACGATTGAAATCCGTTGCGGATCGCCTTGAGAATCGGCGAATCGCGATCGGCACCGGAGATCTCGACGGCTGTGTTGACCATCAGGCATCCTTTGTGCTCGCCCGATGCACAGTACTCAGCCACTTTCTGAAAGAACCGCTTGATGTTCTCGACCGGCGAACCGGGTGCCTGCAAAACCTCCAGCATGGGCACCGATGCCACCCTGAAATAGGCGTCGATCGCCTCGGTCATCAGCGACTCTTTGTCGCCAAACGTGTTGTAGAGGCTCTGGCGGCCAATGCCCATCCGCTCGGTCAAATCTTCGATCGACGTGGCTTGATAGCCCTTCTCCCAAAACACCTCGACGGCTCTCTGCAAGACTTCCGTCCGATCGAATTCAAGCGGTCTACCCGGTACCATGCATGGATTATCACACATTTGGACTGATCAGTCAAGAATTGGCCTATTCGACACACAGGTTTCGACAATCGACCCGCGCTGGACTAGCTGTGGTTCGAAGGAATGGGCGCCAACACTTGGGCGGTGCGGGCCGGCAAGTACGCCTGCACGCTTTGCAGGCGGCTATGATAGGTCTGAATCTGCTTGGGATAGGTTTGATCGTCGGGAACGCTGCCGAACCCGCCGAACGCTGCGGCGTCGGTATTGAGCACGACGCGATAGTCCGTCGGATCGGGAATGCCGAAGCGGTAGTGCTCCAGCGAATGTTGCGGGTGAAAGTTAAACGCGAACACCAACGGCCCGCGTCGAAAGATCAGTACCTTCTGGTCTTCATCGACGTTGAGTTGTTCGATCAAGTCGCTTTGCAACAAGCCGTACGGTTCATCGAGCGCCATCATTGCCTTGTCGAAGTCGGCTAAGAACTGATATCGCAAGGCATCGTGATCGACCAGCGACCACTGCCTTCGACAATGCTTGTACGAATTGCCGTTGCCCTCCCGCGGAAAATCCACCCACTCGGGATGACCAAACTCGTTGCCGATGAAATTCAGATACGCCTCACCGCACAAAGCAAACGTCACGAGCCGGATCATCTTATGAAGGGCCATCCCCCGATCGATCACCGGGTTCTCGCTGGCCCGATCCATGTGCCAATACATCGCAGCGTCCATCAACCAAAACGCGAGCGTCTTATCACCGACCAACGCCTGATCGTGACTCTCCGCATAGGCCACATGCTTTTCCGATCGCCGCCGATTGGTCAGCGTGTGATACACCTGCCCCAACTGCCAATCCTCATCGCGCGAATGTTTGAGCAGTTTGATCCAATAGTCAGGAATACCCATAGCCAATCGGTAGTCAAACCCGAGTCCACCTTCCGCCACCGGCCGAGCCAACCCCACCATGCCCGAAACATCTTCCGCCACAGTGATCACTTTCGGATTGATCTCGTGCGCTAGCTGGTTGGCCAACTGCAAGTAAACGATCGCATCTTCGTCCAGATCGTGCACCAGATAGTCGTCATAACTCGCAAACGCCTTGTTGCCATGATGCAGGTACATCATGCTCGTCACGCCGTCGAAGCGAAATCCGTCAAACCGATATTCATCGAGCCAGAAGCGCACGTTGCTCAACAGAAACCGCAGCACCTCCCACTTGCTGTAATCAAACAGCAGCGAATCCCAATCCGGATGTTCGCCCTTCGCACCGGCATGGAAGTATTGGTGATCGGTCCCGTCAAATGCATTCAATCCGTCGTGCACGTTCTTGACCGAATGACTATGTACCACATCGAGCAGCACAACGACTCCTAGTCCGTGCGCGGTATCGATCAATTGTTTGAGATCTTCCGGCGTGCCAAAGCGCGACGACACCGCGAAAAAATTGCTGACGTGATATCCGAACGAACCGTAGTAAGGGTGCTCTTGAACAGCCATCAATTGCACGGCGTTGTAACCGGCGCGGGCAATGCGCGGGAGGACGTCAGAAGTAAACTCAGCGTAACGCGCAACCCGCTCCTCCTCGGAAGACATGCCGACATGCGCTTCATAAATTCGCAGTCCGCCCTTGGTGGCGGGCGCTTTGTGCTTCCAATCAAAGGGTTCATCGGGCTGCCAGTATTGTCCGGTGAAATTCCCGGTCTGAGGGTCCTGAATGCTCCGGCGAATGTAGGCGGGGATGCGATCGAGGGGTTCTGCGTCGCTCTCTACGTGCACCTTGACCAGTCCTTCGTGGACAAGTCGATCACCATATTCGCAATCGGGTAGAAAAATGCTCCAGACGCCAAACTCCGACCGCTCCATCGGATGCGACGCTCGATCCCAATCGTTGAAATCGCCAGTCAGGAACAATCCCCGCGCCCCCGGCGCCCATTCCCGATAGTAGACGCCGGCTTCCCCATCCTGCTCGCCGCGATTGAATCCGAAGAATTCATGCCCACGGCTGAACTTCGCCAGCGAACCCTCTGCGGCTTCGATTTCCGCGAGTCGGGTCCGATAGTTTTGAAACCGATGGCGCAGCGCCTCGGCGTAGGGTTCCAGCCAAGGGTCCACATCGATCAACCCGGTGCCGTCCGTTCGCACGGGCTTGGCGGTCCGCACAGGTTTGGATTCTTGAGGCTCAGGCATAAGAACGCCCCGGGAGGCCAACGTTTCGCTGATGTCGCGTGAGGCGTGATTCTAAGGCACCCTGAAGTCAAAGGCCACCTGCCCGGGCAACCACCGATTTCACGTGGCCGTCCGCAATTCACCGACAATGAAAACATCCTACACGGTTGGAGTCGAATCAACGCAAAGCATATTCGGCAAAGATTGCACCCCCAACGGCCCCCTCATGTTCGCCGCTGGATTTTATCTGACATGCGACGAGGATCCGCGCGTCATCAGTCAAAACGGGTTGGCTGCGACCCATCGCCCGCACAAAGCGGATTGTACGCTGAAACCTGTTCAGACAGGAATCCCGAGACACAACGAGGACAGACGCTTTCAGGAGTTGAACTGGCGATGAAACCAAACACAAACAATGCAGCTCCGGGCAAGCAATCGACGCCCAAACGAAATCGACGCAGGAAGTACATCATCAATCCTGCGTTTCAATGGAAATACATCAGCCTCGTCGGCGGTGGCGTGTTTGTTGCGTCTTGCCTGATGAGTACCGTACTGTACGGCATGGTCTACTACCAAGCCCGCGAGCGGCTGCTGCATCTCACCCAATCGCAGCCACTCGAGAACACCTACGGCATTCTGATTTTCGCCGGGGCCTTTGCCCTGTTGATGGCCGCCGGTTTCGCTGTGTGGACCGCGATCCTGACCCATCGAATCGGCGGTCCCATCCACGTGATGATGAACTATTTCGCGGACCTTTCAAACAGCAAGATTCCCAAAGTGCGACCGCTGCGGGCCAAGGACGAGCTGAAGTCGTTCCACGATTCCTTCCGACGTGCAGCCGACTCGCTGCGGTGCGATCGTGAAGCCGAGATCAAAATGATCGACGAGGTTCTCGAACTCGCCAACCAAGCCGGCGCAACCTCGGACGCTCGCCCGGACTCGATGACTGAACTTGTCTCGAAGCTCCAAAGCCTCCACTTGCACCTGGCCAACTCGATCGGAGCAGACGCCAAATCCGCAAGCCAAGGCGCCGCGTCGACTTCCGAAAAAGATGCACCGGTCACCGCGTAACAAAGGTTGACCCGCTCTGAAAAACAAAGACTCTCGTCAGGTTCGAAGAGAACCCGACGAGAGTCTTTTCATTTGAAAGCGCCGCAGTATCGATACCCGCACAACACCGGTGCGAAATAGAATTGGTTACTTGATGAGCGCGACCTGCTGCGACCCACCGATCTGCTCGAACACCGCGTCCAGTTGTTCGCTGTACTGATCGATGGTGCCTTGAGCATGGAAATGCGTTCCGTCCGACACCGATGCGATGTCGCCCATCAAATCCGAGTCCGCACCGGTGCCAACGCTGACAGTGAAAATCTGAATTCCTGCATCCGCAGCCGCCTGAGCCATCTCACGTGCGTACCGCACACCGCCAGCCGGATCGTAACTCGTGCAGGTCTCGCATCCAATGTTGGCCACTCCGTCCGTCAGCAGAACCATCACCTTTCGCGACGCCGGGTTGGCGTTGCCGCCCGTCAGCGTTTCAATGCCGCGAAGAATACCACCGCCAATATTGGTCGACGGCGTGTAGTGAGAGGCCTGCATTTCGTGAAGTCGGTTGCTGACCTTTTCATAGTCCTTGGTCAGATCCACTTCATGGACGGCTTTGGTCGCGTATATTTCCAACGACAAACGATCGTTGCTGTGAAGATTCTCGACGGTCTGCGTCAGGTGGCCGACGGCATCTTTTACGGCTTGCATCGGATAGTGCGGCGTGTTGGCTAACTCCGGCGTTTGACTGTGCGAACCCCGCTTGTTCAACAGATAGTCGGTAAAAGTTTTAAGTCCATACTGATAGCGCATGTCGCCATTCGCTTTGGCCATGCTCGTTTTTGAGGATCGAACGTAGTTCTTGATATAGTCTTTCCAAATGTTTGCCGAGTCGTTTAGCGACCGATCGCCAAATTTCTCAGCCCAAACGATCTCGTTACTTCCGATCGATCCGTTTCCGTTCCCAGCCGATCCGCCAGCGCTTTCCCAACGCCCTCCCCGCATACCGCTGTTCCAGTTGGCCAACCCCAACGCAACCGCGACACGGTTGGTGTACGCAGTCGAATTGTCATCCTGGTCGCCCGACATGAGCACATCGACTTCGTCATCGCTGTAACCCTGATCAAACAGATAAGCCTCAAGCACCGCGTTCGACGAATTCGATCGGTAAC
>BQJS01000161.1 GCA_021604825.1 Phycisphaerae bacterium
CTTGGAGCGTGACTTGGGATTGGGAACTTCAAATTGCACTTCCCAAGTTGTCCTACCGGGCTGATCGTTTTCAAAAACGCGCAGGCTCACGCCGAGAATCGCCGACGAACTGATTCCCCGTGGCGCCTCCTTGGACTTGCGGTCGATTCGGCGGATCTCGTTCGACTTTCCTTCGCTTCGCTCGATCAAAGCCTTCGCCTCAGACTTGCTCATGGTTATTTCAAAGGTTTCTTTGATCGCTGCGCTTCGGCCCAATCGCACCATCACTTTCCTGAGCAATTGTTCAGCAGTTTCACTGGGCGTGTTGCGTGCTTTTGAAACTCCCCTGTCGCTGTACAGTGCGAGTTTGGCGTTGTACTTTTCAGTAAAATCATTGACGTAGTTGCTGACCAGGAGCTCGCGCTCGATCGTGTTCGCGATGCGCTCAGCCGTCGAGTCCATTTGGTTGGCAGGAAAACTGCGGTCGCGGTTGGCTTCATCGCGCTCGGCCTTTTTTTGCCTGGCGATCTGGTCGCGGCGATCCTGTTCACGCTGGCTCGCTTCAATGTGCGCGGCATTCATACTATCGCGTAGCCGCTGGGCTTGGTCGTATTGTTCTTCTCGCCAGCTTTGATCGGCTTCGCGATCGTTTTCGCGGGCCGACTGCCGCACCGCGCCCGAGCCAATCGAGAGATATGGGATCCGACCAAGAATCGATGCGCCAGTTCGTTTATTCCTCGCTTTTTTTCGGAGCCGATGGCGTTCCTCGCGACGATATTCATCGTATTCTTCGTCGCTCACAAAATCGCTTCGATCTCGATAAGAATCTTTCTTGTCGCTGCACCCCGTCGTCGGCAGAAGAAAGGCCCCCCCAAAAATCAAAGCTGATAGCAACATCCTCTTGATCATGCTAAATCACTCCTAGTATCTTTGGATTTCTTTACTTCAGACATCTGAATCAGCAGCGTCGGCCCGACTTTTCGGCGAGATGTGCTGTAACCATTTAAGCCAACGAATCGTAGCGGATTCGCTCAACTTCTTCAATCTCACAGTTTATTCGTACCCCTGAATTAATTGTATGTTGGAACGAATAACACATGCCCTTTCCCCGAAGTTCAAACCAGTGCTTATTGTTAGTCCAAAGGTGCTCCGTATTGCCGGTTGGGGTGTTTGGAAAGTAGCGGAGCACATCTCAGCAGGCTTGATCGCCATTGGTTCGGATTGTCGATAGGTCAGTGCGTAGTGCGCGGCCTGACTCGACTGTATTGCTTTCTCCATCGTTCGATGAGTACTCTCGCACCCGGCAACGTGTATAAGACTTCACCGTAGAGCAATGCATCACGCAGCTTCCCATAGATCGCCATAAGTTCAAACGTAGCGTTCTTCTTGTATCCTTGCGTATCACTGGGACCCAGGATTCGATTTGGCTGACTCCGCTTTCCCCTGTGCGCGGGAATGACGGTATTGGCGTATCGCTACGCCTGAACTTAAGG
The DNA here is from genome assembly GCA_021604825.1 of Phycisphaerae bacterium. Next base: position 1,473 of record BQJS01000161.1, read on the forward strand.
CGATCTAACCACGGATATCAGCAATGTGGGAAATCGTGTTGCGGGCTGTGTGGCACTTACCTGAGACTACTTCAATTAAGGGGGTCGCACACTTCAACTTGAAGTTCGGTGCAATTTTCAAGTGAGGCATTGTCAAACGAAACTTCGTTGGCGAATAGCTCGCGTTGTAGTTGTTTTCCAGATCCATCACGAACGCGAATGGTTCTCGTTGGTACGTCGCAATGCGCAATACTTACCCTGAGGATCATGCGCTGCAGATTGCAACGGAATGAAATGCGGCCGAATGGACTTGCGTTGGCGGGGCTAATCTTCAGGCCGGTCAATGTCGGCTGAACTCCGACGACATGGCGTGCCAAAACCTTTAAAAGAACATTTGAGCTGCCGGTCTGCCAGTCGTTCATGCTTTGCCCGTCCAGACCAAGTTCAACATTGTGGGCATACGAATTTGGCATGACGAATGGTGAATGTGAAAGGTTTTCGCCGTTCTGGAGAAACGGTAAGACCTTGGCCAACTGCACCCATGCACGATCTGGTTCATTGATGGCGAACATTGCTGCGACGCCGAACAACGTGGCATGGACGTATGTTGCGCCGTTCTCTGCAGTGCCAATCGGGAGTTTGCGAATGCGCCCGACCCCGCGTGCGTCGGCTCGAAAGCCCGGCTCAAACGTCTTGAGTCCGTAGGAAGAATCCAATCTCGAAAACGCGGCCAGGATATCCTCATCCGAAATCCCACGTAGCGTTTCGTTTCTCATACCACTGAGAACCCAAAAAGCGTACGACGTTAAGCCATCTCGCGCCGCGCCATCAACGTCTTTGAAGCTCCCGATGTAATACTCGCGCTTGTCACCCCAACCGTGCACGATCCGCGATTGTCCTCCCTCGGAAACGAGTGCATGCGAATCAAGTGCGTCGCGAATACTCTCTTTGAGTTCTTGATATTCGGTGATCTCATTGGCGAATCGGGATGCGTCGAGTGCCGCATACATTTCGGCCATCTCTCGGCAGTTTTGGAAGAACTGCAGACTGGCCATCACGGAAACTCCGGCCCCGAAACCTTCCGCCCCGTCACTTCGCACACCCAAACCGTCGAGGGCGTCGTTCCAATCGCCGTAAAGTGCGCGAACCAATCCGGTTTCGGGTTCGCGTTGTCGATTGAGATAGCCGCAAATGCGTTCCATGTGATTGAGAACCGTATCGGATTCATCAGAAAGCGCAATTGTCCCCGCAATGGGGTCTACAATTTCGTGGTACCCAACATTTTCATTGAGAAGTGCAAGGTCGCCGGTCGTCGCGAGGTAGGTATATATCGTTGAAATCACCCACACGCCCTGATCCACGAACTCGCGTAGGTCGGCTTTGGTGGTGTCGCTATCGATCGCCAGGGAGTACTGCCTTGGGCAGCGGCCGTCACTGAGGACATGGGCTATGCACTCCAGAATTCGCGCCCGCGCCAACATAGGGTCTTCGATCAGGATCGCTTCAACTGCCTGCATGACATCGCGGACACCGATCAGTGAATTGGGCGACGCGTGCATGTAACCTTCAGTTGATGCGCATACTTCGATCTGCCTGCGCAAATACGGAATGAACTGATTGAACGCATCGGAATTGATTGGCGTCGATTGATCCGAGCCTTCAAACGACAGCGAAATGCGGTCGCTCTTTTGTCGTCCCGCGTTGCGAATGCGAGAGAGTCGATGATCGATGCTCCAGGGAGAAATCGGTTCGAGGGCAGATTTCTCGAAATCGTTGAGCAATTGATGATGACAGAGTTCGTAGTCGAATCGTGCAACGGCTCGCGGCGCGAGAGAAAAGGACTGTAAGTCACTGGCGATCGCCGTATCGTGAAACACGGTTAGTTCCGGCTGACCTGAGAGTCGGCCGGTAGAAAGAAACGATGCCGTACTGAGGTTCCGATTCACCGAACCGACGTACGCACCGAGCGATGTGGCGACTTGCTGCTCCGGCGACTGAACGACCTCCGAGTCATTTGATTTGCAAATGATCGCGTGTCTACGTAACAGCCCCAAGTGCGTTACTGAACCGAATCGATTCTGGTCTTCGTTGACCTCGATCACGAAAGGTCGCAAATGCCCATGCCGATCGCTAACCAATTTTGCATCGACCTTGTTGTTCTGTGCGACGTATGTTTTCTTAAACCATCGGTCTTCATGGGTTTCGTGGAATTGATGTCGAAAGTGCGGATTGAAGAATGATGATACGTACAAGTCGGCTGGCGTGTCGCTCTTGTTCTCAACGAATATCGACCACACCATCGCCGTGTTTCCCAGCGAATCGCTGTCCAGGAAGAATCGAACGCCGCCCCGTATCGATGGCGTTTCAGTGAAATACCAAACGCCATCGTGTCCGATCACTGAATAACGCGAGAGTCTGTCGGACTCCTCGCCGGCCAGAGTCGGAACAGGCAGGAGAGAAAACGGTTCAAACGAATCGGAGTTGGAACGGCGCTGTCCCGCAACGAACGAAACGCAAGGATCTTGTCCGGTCACTGGTGGCAAGAAGTAAAAGAACAATCCACGATTGCCGTAAAATCGACCCGAAGCAGTAGCCCAGAGGTGCGTGCCTTTGTCGCCATACGGATATCGGCTATCACCATAAAGCCGCGGACCGCAGTACACCCGACCATCGGGAATGAACATCGTATTTCCGGCAAGAACACGTGAACGTTTGCTCTTGAATTCGTCGATCTGCGCGCGAACCTGCGAATCGATCTGTCTGAAATCGTCGCGCAGCAAATACGCACTTCTACCGGACTGCGGCTTGTGACTTGTGGATTTGGTGACGCCAGCACGGATTGGTGTCTTCACTATTGAGTCGTCTGAATTCGCCATGCTTCTATTCGCATTTCGTGATTGAAAATCGGCAAGCCGCCCGCACGGTCGGCGATAACTCCTTATAGAATCAAACGTTCCCGACCCCGGTGGCTACACCTTGCAAGTTTTCGGCCGGGCATTCGACCCAAGGAAACGAATTTAATTAACTTTCTTTATGATAACGTTCTTGAAATGATTAATCCACTTAATTAAGATTGTTTTCATGTCAACAATGCTTACAGGAAAACCGCAGCTTAATCGCGAAGTCAACCGCCGGATCATCCTCGACCGCATTCGCCGAGAGGGTGAAGTGTCACGTGCCGACTTGGCTAAGATTACCGAAATTCGCCCGCCAACCATCTCGGCTGTCATGCGTGATTTGGTGGATGAGGGATTGGTCGAAGAACGAGGGGCTGGCGCTACCAACGGAGGTCGGGCTCCTCGCTTGTTCGCCATCCGAGGAAGTATCCCCAGGGCTTTGGGGATTGAAATTAACGAATCAAAAATCCTCGCCGCCCTCTGCGACCTGCATGGAGAAGCATGCCAGCAAGTCAACGTTGATTTTGAACCATGCTCGCCCGAGCAAACCATTAAGACCTTATTAAACCTGCGCGACGATCTTCTAAGCGCGGCGGGCATCACTTGGTCAACGGTACTCGGCGTGGGAATCGCAATGCCCGGACTCATTCGCGGTGAGGAAGGTCTCGTCCGATTGTCCAAACCGTTTGACTGGCATGAAGTCTCATTTCGGGCCATGTGCGAACAGGCATGGAACCGCAAGACCTATGTCGTCAATGACTCCCTCGCAGGCGGGATGGCCGCTCACTTTCTGGGCGGTGCGGGCGGTGTCCGCAATCTCGTTTACCTAAACGTTCGTTATCTCAACGCATCCCACGGTGTGCTGGGTCTTGGGTGCGGTATCGTCATCGACGGTGAGCCCTTCCATGGCGAATTTGGCGCAGCAGGCGAAATCACCACGCCAGTTGCGCATCCCGTCATGCAGTTGGGTTCGTCGCAATCAACCCAGGCGGTTTCTCAATTCGTCGATTTGGTCACAAAGGGTGACCGCAACGCCACGTCCGCGCTCGAAATTTCATCCGATGAAGTCGCTCGATTGGCGATCCACATCATCAACTTTCTTGAACCGGGGATGTTGATCCTTGGTATTGACGAACCTCGACTTGTTCAGCCGGTTCTGACGCGCATTCGATCGCGCGTTCGAGAAGCGGGGCTGGCAGAGACGACGGATCACACGCAGGTTGTCGCCGCCGACCTCGGTAAATTTGGTTTGGTACGCGGCGCGGTTGTCCCTGCACTACAAGACGTGTTTCGATTACCGCGATGGTCGTAGGACTCACGCGGCCATTCTATAGGAGGAAAGTGGCGTGCATTATTTACTAAGAAGATTCAATGCGGTCGTGACGTTTTCGGTTTGTGTCGTCAGTTTGTCTTTGACGACCGAGTTCGTTAGCGCCCAGGAACCGGGAAGAACCATCCTCCCCGGCGAGGTGATCTATTCGTTTGATACGAATACGAACGGGTGCAACCCCGACGAGTGGAACTTCTTCGGATCACCGACGACCGATTTTGGTGCCGACAAAACGGTTGAAGATGGAAACGGTGCCTTTCATTCCGGTGATTGGACGCTCCAAGGTGGACCGTTCCTGGGTCACGGTGTTGGCATCGGTCCGTTTCCGCCCGGGCAACCGCTGTGCCCGCCAACGGGATCGGGAACATGTGACATCAACCTGGACCTGACGCAAGGAACGGGGATCACGATGCGCGTTCGACTTGAGTTGCCACCCGGAGATTTTCCTCCGGCTACTCAGGGCACCGCGGGTGTTCGGATGCAGTTTGAATTGGTGGATTCCAATGGACTATCTGAGTTCGTCTGCCCGGCATTTGGCGAAGCGCCATCCGATCCTCCGGGTGATACGGTCGCAGTTGTGCCCTGGAACGTGCAGGATCATCCTTGGGTGGACCGACGCTTTGAGCCCGGCGATCAGGAAGAGTGGGAAACAGTCACGATTTATTTCGATCAACTCGATGCCGGATTCGACGACGGTGCAGTCGCTGGCTTGGACGGAATCCTCGAACTCGACAAGATCAGCGCCATCCGAGTCCTATGGTGGCCAGGCGATGAAACCCAATTCATCAACACGCTGCAATTCGACGACATCCGCTTGATTGACGATATGCCTGTTCTTTGGGGCGACACCGAAGGAGACGGCGATATCGATCTGTTGTCGTACGCAGAGTTTCAAATCTGCGCCGGCGAAACCGAATTGACCGAACCCTGTCGGCATTTTGACGCGGACACGGACGGCGACATAGACGCCGACGATTTGAACAACCTGTCCGATTGCTTGTTGGGACCGTTTGCAAATTCTGATTTTTTCCCGTGGTGCTACTAGCGCACCGCGGACCTTGTTCGGACGACGCTGTGAACGCAGCCTCTCTCCTGCGAAAGCTCTCTTTGTGAAGGAGGATTACGATGAAGCGAATGGCAGTAATTGCTGCCGCCTTGATGCTGGTTTTCGCGGCGCACAAGGCTGTGGCAGACGACGTGTTGTACAGTTTTGAATTGGACGTCGGAGGTGGTAATTTCATTCCAACCTCCGAAGGTTGGTTCTCATTTGGAAACGGAACCACCGACTCGGGTGCAGACATTCCCGGATCGCAATCGACGCATGCATCGCGCTTTCATACAGCCGCCTGGAGCGAAGTAAGCCCGGCGATGACGTTTGGCGTGGGTGATGCATCCCCAACTGGCATCGATCTGACGCCGTACCAGGGTTTCAGCATGGATCTGAGTTTCGACGTGCCAGACGATCTTCCGGCGCCGCAGGTGGCGTTCGACGGCGTGCCTGAAGTGCGAATGATGATCGCCATCGGATACGCCGAATGGTCAACAACCGTTGTACCGACGCAAACGTTTGACACATTCGCCGTCGATTTCGTGGCGTTGACTCCCAACTACTACGCGAGCATCGCACCCTACAATGGCAGCCTGCCCGCGTTGGATGACCCTGGTCTGAAGTTCCAGCTGATCATGCCCCGCGTACCGGCTAGCACCGGTGTCGCCAACACGGGAACCGGAAATCTGATGATCGATCAGGTCACGGGAATCGTTCCAGAACCGACGACCTTTGCATTGGTGTCGTTGACGTCATTGGCGATCGTTTCAAGACGCCGCCGACGAAAAATTGAACAGAATCAGATTCAATAGAAACGAGTTAAGGGCCGCCACCTACTTCCCGCTCCTTGGTGGCGGCCCGTTTAAAAAACCCATGCATCTACTGATACTAATCATGGTCATCGTCGCAAACCCGCAACCAACCGAAGCCGCCACCCAAACGCAACTCAGATTCAATTTTGCGAGCGATTGGGCGACAGGATCGGCATTCGGTATTCATCGCGGGAATCCATCGCAAATTCGCGACAGCCTTCATTCACTGGGCGACCCAAACGTTGCCCCCGACGGCATTGGAAATGTCCCCGGTTGGCAGATCAATGTTGTTGCCAACGCTCCAAGCAAAGGGCTGGTAGCGCGCATTGCATTGGGCGAAATGTTTCCTTCACTTGGTCATTCGTACCGCGGTGGCGGTGAAATCGTACTCAATGTTGCGGCCATGACGGGTGAACGATCCATTCGATTCGGCTTGGATCGGAAAGGCGAAACCGCGCGGGGAACTTCCGAAACAATCTTGGATCTTGATGCCGAATCCTCTGCGCGGGCCTCGTCGCGAATTGTCATGAAGGTTCCGCATCTTGAACCAGCCGCACAGCCCTACGAATATTTGACCATGACATTCTCGGGATCGGGCGCATTGCGTTTGACCATCAGTGAGATTCGGCTCCGAGGTGTGACGCGTTCAGATGTCACGAGCAAGCTAGCCTCACCCGTCAAGACGAAACGCACGCATCGAAAAGGAATGTGGGCGTGGCATTTTGACAAGTATCTGGCGTCCAAGAAATCACGACAGGCAATGGCCGACTTCTGCAAACGTGAAGGGATCACGGACCTGTTTCTAAAGACCCCGTATTCCTTCCCGGATGGCGTCGTCGCGTTGACTCACTTGGCCGAATTGCGCGACTTGATCGCAACAGTGACCGCCGTCGGAGTTCGTGTTCACGCACTCGATGGGCACGCAGAGTTTGTCATCAGGCAGAATCATGATCGCGTGCTGCGATTCGTCGATGCCATCGCCCAATTCAATGTCGATTCACCGCCAGCGAGTCGATTCGTCGGTGTTCACCTCGACAACGAGCCTTACTTGCTTGAAGCCTGGCGAAACAAGTCCACGCGCGACGTGGTGCATCAATCGTATTTCGACTTGAACGTTGCGGTTGCAAAGTTGTGCAAAATGCATCGCCTGGAATTCGGGCTCGACGTACCGTTTTGGTTCGATTCAACCGACGACGAGGGCAATTACCTGTATTGGATTCATCGCGAAGGCGGGCGGGCTCCGCTGATCGATGCGACCATCAAACTCGCCGACAACGTTGCGATCATGTCGTACCGCGAGCGCGTCCTGGGAGCGGGCTGCGTCGTGGACTGCTGCGCGACTGAGTTCATGCTTGGCGAACGACACAACACCGACGTCCTCGCGAGCGTCGAATTGGGGATGGGAAAGAACGTTGAAGTGGGAACGAGTCTTGGTCGGTTTGACCGGGCATACGTTCGCAGCCAACTGACCACATTGTGGAGTGTGGCGCATCGCCAGCCCGGTTGCGCAGGGATGGCCATTCACTACTACGATGTCTTTCAAAAACTGGAGTCGATCCAATGAGAAAACCACCCAGTATTCAAACATCAAGTCGGAGAGTTACGAATGCGATCCACGCTTTTACATTGGTGGAACTGCTGGTGGTCATATCGATTATCGCGCTCCTTGTCGCAATCCTTCTGCCATCGTTGAAAAAAGCCCGTGATCAAGCCAAAGCTGTCAAGTGCGGTGCGAACCTTCACCAAGTCGGTGTGGCGTTTACGATGTACCAAGAATCATTCAAGGGCGTTTGGCCTCCCGCCGTCGATTCACTGGGTGCGCAAAATCGTTGGCCCGTTCCGTTTCATCGTGGCGGGATCGTCAAGTCCGAACTCGGTGAATACGACGCATCCGGGACATTGATTTCTGGTGAAGATCCATCGATGTTTATCTGCCCGGCTGAGCGCGCGCCGCGACGTATCGAAAACTGGGACAACGGAAGCGCACCGCCAAAAACGGTGGACCGCGTCGAGGTCGGCGGAAGCTACGCGCTCAACGCAGAGTTTCACCGCGATGGAAATGTGCTGCGTCTCGGGTTCGTTGGACCGCCTGCCGTCCCGCCATTTATTCGCAAGATTGACCACTGCAAGCGCCCCGGCGAAATCATCGCGGTGATCGACAACGCAAATCCGATCAAGACAGCCAGTTCACCTGGTTGGCGTTTCTATCGCGATGGTGGCGGGTCACTTTGGGGTGGCGATGCGTTTTATCAGGGCTGGCGCAACAAAAATGGCGAGGACTTTACGACCGCTCCCTTCCCTGTCGAATTGAGTCGAATTGTCGGAGAACGACACAGCAAGAAGAGCAACGCACTTTTTATCGACACCCATGTCGAACCGAGGCTCCCCAGCAGGATTGGCTATAATAATGTCAGTTGGGATCGATGGGACGGCAATCAAGCCGACGTACCCGGCGGGGTTATGTAAGTTTGGGAGATTCAGTGAGTATCCGCGTGACAATATCGAATCGAATTTTCAAGCGAACCGATGGTCGCGCGCGAATACGAGCTGCGTTGCTTGTGTGCGTTGTCTTCGCCTGTGTTGTCAACGTTCGGGCAGCGGACCTCATCATCACAGACTTCGATGCGGCTGCGGTCGGATCATCCAATCCGCGCGAAAACTGGTTGGCGTTTGGGGCTGGGCTTTTGGAGAGCGGAATCCACGCGGGTGGGTCGTCGGGAAACGGTGCATTTCAAGAAGTGAATTGGACAGCCTCCTCGTTTGGCGCGGGTGAACTCCATCTTTCCTCCGTCGATCTGACGGGCTTCGAATCCGTTACGGTCGATGCGCGATCCATTCCGGATGTTGGCCACTCGGGAACTGCACGACTGCGTTTTGCATTGAACCTGCCTTCTTCGACGGAATGGACCTCTCCGTCTGTTCCGATCACCGATCAATTTGCGACCTATGTCTTTGATCTTTCCGAATTGACGCAAGCATTCGGCAGCCATCCGCTGGATTTGGAGATCGGTCAGCCGAAACTCGTGTTTGAACGAAACGGCCAAACTGGCGAGAGTCGCGTCGAGTATGACGAGGTCATTGCGATCGAAGGCGGTAGTGGCGGTTCGTTTGAACTCAATCCGGTCACGCTTCGTCCGCCACCCGATGGCGACGATATTCGAGCGATGTGGTTGTATTCTTTTTCGAACAACCTGCGTGTGGATGACGCCAATGACTCGCAAGAAATCCTCGACTTCTGCGCCCGCGAAGGCATCAATCAGATTTACTTCGGGGCATTTAATGCGATTCATGGCACTCCGGAAATTCAAGACAACCTCCACACCTTCTTAAAGACCGCATCCAACAGTGGCATCGCCGTGGATGCTCTTATCTGCGGGGTCGAGGAATATCAAAACGCACCACTTATCCGCACGCTTATCGACGAAGTGATTGCGTTCAACGACGCAACACCGGCCGACAGCCAGGACGATTTCCACGGCATCCACTTCGACATGGAATTCTGGCTCAGCGCCGCTTGGGGTAGCGCGAACAACGAAGCGGACCGGCAAGACGTCGCACGTGAATTCTTT
>BQJS01000162.1 GCA_021604825.1 Phycisphaerae bacterium
CCTTGGTGTAGTCTTTCAGCGCCTGCTTGTAGTTGTGCCCGTGCCCGAAGAAGTACCAATCGAGCGCGTCGGCGTCGCGGCGCTGCTCGACCCAATGCGGTGGGGCTTCGGCGAAGAGCAAGCGTTTTGAGTCATCCACGACCGACCAGCCATCGCGACTGAGGATGCCTTTTTCCAAAGGACAAGCACCTGATACACCGTCCAACGTGCGTGTGGTGCCGCCTAAGTTTCCATTCTCGGGCATTCCAGGTTGCCACACGACGGGCTTGCCGTTTAGTTTGAGGGTGACGCTCAAGTTCGATACGTTGAACGGTTGACCGTCATCCAAGTGGCTAAGGGTGAGTGCGTCGGTCGTGATGACCAACCATTCGCCTTCGTGGCGCGTTTCGTATTTGGGGACGGTAAGGCGGCGATTCACGAATGTGAACGATGCCCGGTCTTCGAATTCTTTCGTCTTGGACCATTCCATGCGGATGAGGGACGGCGTGAGTACCGTGAACCGCGCCGCACCGGAATCCACAATTGCTTTCGGGTTGGCGATGGGTAAGGGGGCTACATTGTTGGCCAATACCCGATTGCATCCGCAACCAAAGATGATCGCCAGGGTCATATAACGCAAAGTTTGCACCGCGCGTATCCTCCGTTTGGGTATCTCGCAAACGCCAGCGCATTTGCGGTTTGCTTTCAGACCAAACCCGAATGCTACATCGCGCCCGTATGCCTCGGCAAGGCGCAATCCATATCATTTGATGACACAGAAAGAGACGCCCAAACCGGAACTGTTTCACGTTTCGCGACGACAAAGCAAATCCTTGGGGTTGGGCGGAAAGTCGGATACAATTGGATCTATATTGGGCTGACATACTTCTGAACGGAGTCACGATCATGTCCTACACGATTACCATTCGCGATGAAACTACCGGCGGCGATATTACCGTGGCTGGTACGCTGGAGTTTGAAACTGAGCGTACGACCGTGCGCGAGCTGATTCGCAGCCGGGTGTACCAAGACGTCAAGGACCACAACGCGTTGCAGAATCAGCAGCTCTTCGGCGGGCTCATCCAACCGACGGACACGGAATCCGATCTCAACGGATACCGCTTCAAGAAGCCTCGACAGGTCGATTGGAAGAAGCAATTCGAGGTAGCCCTCAAGGGTTTCGAGGAATACCAGATTTTGATTCTCGTCAACGATCGGCAGGTCGAATCGCTTGACGACGAGGTCATCCTGACGCGCGAGACGGTTGTATCGTTTCTTCGATTGATCCCGTTGATAGGCGGTTGATTCGGAGGTAGGCGCGGCAATGAGCATTCGCGAGTTCTGGCAGCGGTTTACAGCTGGAGGGGGGCCATTCGCGCGGGCAGATGCGCAAGCGCAGCGCGAAGCACGGACGTTGCTGACCGACTACCTCGAATCGCACAAAGATAAAGCCGATTTGTGGATGTCCACCACCGCCAAGAATTTTCCATTGACGCCGCAGCTTGACTCAGCTTCGCTTGACGCCCAACTGCTGGTGTTGTTGGCGGCGACGAATTACTTGTGTGGTTCACACAGTTACACGCCGCGTATGAGCCCTTTCACTGCACTGTTAGGTCAACTCATCCGTCGAAAACTCCCATTTGACGACGACAGTCTGGTTGCGTTGATCGACAGCGCGGTGAAGACTTCACGCCAGAATTTGCCAGTTGGATTGCTCATTGGCCAGGTCGAGAAATTCCTTGGTGGTGATGAACCGTCAGACAAGTTGGCCAAGGCGCTTGGACGACTGCATGCGTCGCTCTTGTCGGGATATGCGGATGCGGGGGTTCGGCGCAATGCGGAGAAGATCAAACGCATTCTCGTCGGAGAAACGGAACTACCGCTCTTGGACCTTGAAGATGCGTGGGCCAAACGGGCCATGCAGGCACTTCTGAAACTTGAACCAGAAAAGCGAGCGCCGTGGGAGAAACTGCTTCGACATGCGGCTGGTGCGACTCAGGCGAAACCGACCAAGAAGTGGCAAACCATCACCGGGAAACTTGTTGAGGAAATCGGCATCGTACCGCTTCATGTGTTCTTTGAAGAGTGCGTTGCCGGCGTTGGTGAACCGGGCACTCGCAAGGAACCGAAACATTTTGACGAAGTGTTTGAAGAGACCCTGCTTCACGAACGAAACGCCGACGTGCTGCGCGGGCTGGTCTGGTGTTTCGCTGGTGAGCAGGGTACTCCTTATAGCCGCACCGTCGGAGAGTTGGCCGACCGTTGCTATAAGAAAATTCCCGAGATCGGGGCGCGCTGCACCAAGGTTGGAAACGCCTGCGTCTACACGCTCGGACAGATTCCTCCGCCGCACGGTGTGTCTGAGTTGAGTCGCCTGCGCACGCGGACCAAATTACCGAGCATTCGCAAGACCATTGAAAAGGCGCTACAGGCTGCGTCGGTCAAAGCTGGGATCAGCACTGACGATTTGGAAGAAATGTCCACGCCATCGTTCGGCATGGGGCCGGATGGAACGCTGCAAGTTGAGATGGGTGAGCATACTGCTGAGTTGGCCGTGGTCGCAGGCGGCAAGACGGCGCTGACCTGGTTGACCAAAGCCGGCAAGCGGCAAAAGTCCGTCCCCAAGCAGGTCAAAGATGATCACAACGACGAGTTGAAAGCGCTGCGGAAGACGGCCAAGGACGTACAGAAGACATTGGCAACCATCCGCGATCGACTCGAGCATGCCCCCATGGGTCAGCGCACCTGGACACTTGCCGATTGGCGCAAGCGCTACATCGATCATCCGTTGGCCGCAACGTTGGCGCGTCGTTTGATTTGGGATTTGACTGAAAACGGAGTGACGAAGACTGCGTTTTGTTTAGACGATGGTTTGGTTGGCCGCGATGGTGAGACGATTCATCCAAGCGATGCATGCGAAGTGACGCTTTGGCATCCAGTCAATGCGCGCGCCGAAGTTGTTCAGGCTTGGCGACTCTGGTTGGAAGCATGCGAGATCACCCAACCCTTCAAGCAAGCCCACCGCGAAGTCTACATCCTCACGCCAGCAGAAGAAGAAACCGGGGTTTACTCTAATCGGTTCGCCGCGCACATTCTCAAGCAGCATCAACTCAATGCCCTCGCCCAGCAACGCGGTTGGGTGACGGGAATCTATGGCGGATTCGATTCAGACAACACGCCGACGCTGGACCTTGCGAAGTGGGATATGAAAGCCGAGTTCTGGCTGGAATGGATGCAGAGCGGTGAAGCAGGTATGAGTCCCAGTGGAGTCTCGCTCTATGTTGCCACCGATCAGGTTCGTTTTGTGAACCAAGCGCGCGGTCCGATCAATCTACAAGATGTTCCCCGCATTGTGTTCTCGGAAGTCATGCGCGATATTGATTTGTTCGTGGGTGTGTCGAGTGTCGGCAACGATCCGAATTGGATCGATCAGGGCGATCGTCCGGGGCTGGACTATTGGGCGACGTACTCGTTCGGCGAGTTGTCTGAGTCCGCCAAGACACGCCATGACACGCTCTCGCGACTGCTTCCGAAACTCAAGATCGCCAAGCAGTGTGAGTTGATCGATCGGTTCCTGGTGGTGACGGGCTCGCTGCGAATTTACAAGATTCATTTGGGCAGCGGGAACATTCTGATGCAACCCAATGACCAGTATCTGTGCATCGTTCCAGCCCGCGGCATGTTCGGTGCGGACAAAATGTATTTGCCGTTTGAAGGTGACGGGATGCTCAGTGTCATCTTGAGCAAAGCATTCTTGCTGGTCGACGACAAGAAAATCAAAGACCCTCAGATCTTGGGGCAGATCAGGCGCAGTTAGGCTCCGCGCTGTGATCCAAGGGCATCTATTAGTAGCACGCCGATAAGTCACCGCGCTCGTCCATTCGAATTGCTTTCATTTCCTTAAACAAAAGCTCCTCCTCATCCGCGGCAGTTGAGATTCTTTGGAGCGCTTTCGCAAACCTTACCGGTCCATAAACGTCCGGTTTTGTCGAAATGCAAAACTTCGGAAACACTCGCGACACATCGCATCGCTATAATTGTTCTTTGCGTCAGAGGAAAGAATTGGTGGGCCAAAGTGATCATCGTTGCGCCAAGGCAGCGCGCGATTGAGAAAGGTGAATATGCAAACGTTTCGATGTGGTGGTCGAATAGTATTGGGAGTGTTGGCCGTAGGTTTCTCGGCTGGCTTGGTGCATGCTCAAGCGGTTGGGGATAAATCGGAAGATCTGGTTTGGTCAAATGCGAATGCAGCATTGATTGAAGATGACCTTGCAAAGGCATGGGTACGTCCGCCTGCATACCAAGCCGTGACTTTGGATCGACGGCATTTGAAAACGGTGATCGATGCAGCGCCGCTGGAGTCTGAAATTTCCGTTCGAGATGCCCAGTCGATCATCGAACTGCCCATGCCCGACGGTTCGTTTACTCGGTTTCAGTTTGTCGAATCACCGGTGATGGCCCCAGAGTTAGCCGCCCGTTACCCGGAGATCCGCACCTACTACGGACAAGGCATCGACGACCCCCATGCAACCGTACGGTTTGATTCAACACCAGCTGGTTTCCACGCACAGATCCTGAGCCCGAATGGTGCGGTGTATATCGATCCGATCAACCGCGGCGATGTGCGGAATTACGCCAGTTACTTCAAACGCGACATGCCGCGCCCCGATGCGCTTAAGAAATGCCAACTCGTTCCCAATCCCAACGCTCAGCCAGTCGGCGATTCGACCAGCGCGGAAAGCGGTGCCGAACGGGCGGGGGAGACGTTGCGAACGTATCGATTGGCGTGTGCGACGACATTTGAATACACGCAGTTTCATGGTGGAACGGTGTCATCAGGGTTGGCCGCCGTGGTAACCGCGATCAATCGTGTCACCGGTGTGTACGAAGTCGATGTGGCTGTGCGATTGGAACTCGTCGCGAACAACGATCTTCTGATCTATACAACAAGCTCCGATCCGTACAGCAACAACGACGGCTTTTCGATGCTCAGCCAGAATCAAAGCAACGTCAACAGCGTGATCGGCAGCGCGAATTACGATGTTGGGCACGTGTTCAGCACTGGCGGTGGTGGGGTCGCAAGCTTGGGCGTGATTTGCTCGGGATCGAAGGCCCAGGGTGTTACCGGCCAACCAAGCCCGATCAACGATCCGTTCTACATTGACTACGTCGCCCACGAAATGGGTCATCAGTTTGGAGCCAATCACAGCTTCAACGGAGTCACCTCGAATTGCTCGGGCGGAAACCGAAATGGATCAACCGCGTACGAACCAGGCAGTGGCTCGACGATCATGGCCTACGCCGGAATCTGCGGTGGCGACAACCTCCAGTCAAACAGTGACCCGTATTTTCACCACGACAGTATCCGAGAGATTCGCAACCACATCACGGGTGGTTCGGGCAACAATTGCCCGGTGACGACTGCGACCGGAAACAACGATCCATCAGTTCAAGCAGGGTCAAATTACACCATCCCGCAGAGCACGCCGTTTGAGTTGACTGCGAGCGGGAGCGATCCCGACCTCGATTCGATTACCTATTGTTGGGAAGAGCGTGACCTGGGACCGGGCCAAGCGCTTTCCGCTTCTGACAACGGTAGCAGTCCGCTGTTTCGATCATTCAACCCGTCGGCCAACCCGACGCGCACCTTTCCGCGTTTGAACGAACTCGTCAACAACACAACAGCACCGGGTGAGCGCTTGCCCACAACGAATCGAACGATGGATTTTCGATGCACCGTTCGCGATAACCTGGCAGGTGGTGGCGGCGTTGGTTTTGACGACATGACCGTAACGGTAACCACCGGGGCTGGTCCATTTGAGGTGACGTCGCCGAATGGTGGCGAAGTATGGTCGGGAGTCGCAACGGTCGAATGGGATGTGGCTGGCACGGATAGTTCACCCGTATCCGCCGCCAACGTCGACATTTTGCTTTCGACCGACGGCGGATTTACCTACCCGATCGTGTTGGTCAGCAATACGCCAAATGATGGCGTGGAATCAGTCATCGTACCCAATGCTCCCACGAGTACCGCGAGGGTCAAAGTGAAGGGGAACGGAAACGTCTTCTTTGACATCTCCAATGCCAACTTTACCGTCGATACGCCGGGCGCTTTGGCGATCACGTTCCCCTCGGGTGCGCCAAGCGAAATCGCGCCGGGTGTCACAACGAATATCGACGTCCGCGTGATACCGTTGGGTGAAAACGTCGTGCCCGGAACACCCACTTTGCACCATCGATCGAATATCTTTGTTCCATTTCAAACCGTCGCGCTAAATCACGTCGGTGGTGAATTCTATGAAGCACCGTTGCCGCCATTTAGTTGTTCGGATACTGCCCGATTCTACATCAGCGCCCAAGGCGACGGTGGAACTACGGTGGCGCTACCGGTCGATGCTCCCTCGTCGGTCATGACCGCGGTGGTTGGTCAGGATCAGCAAATCTTCGCCGACAGTTTTGAATCTGATCTGGGATGGACGACCAGCGGCGACGCATCGGAAGGTCTGTGGGAGCTTGGCACACCATTGGACAACGATCGCGGTGATCCGCCGTCGGACTCCGATGGTTCCGGGCAATGCTATCTCACCGAAAACGATCCGTCGGACACCAACTCTGACGTGGACAATGGAACTGCAACGCTGACGTCGCCTGTCTTCGATCTCTCCGGTGGCGGCACGATCAGTTACGCCTATTGGCTCAATGACATTTCGACGGGCCCGCTCGGTTCAGAAGACTCAATGGAAGTCGATTACGCCACCAACGCCGCAGGCACCAACTGGACAGCCATCAGAACATACACGTCGGCTTCCTCTAGTTGGCGAAATGACAGTATCGAAGTCGGCGTCGAGACGGCTTCTAGTTCAACGTTTCGTATCCGATTTTCAGTGAGCGATGAGACTCCGGGCGACGTTGTCGAAGGTGGCATCGACGCCTTTGATATTTCAGCGTTTGTTTGCATTAACGTCGGTGACGGTGATTTCGATAACGACGGCGACGTCGATCTTGCGGACTTCGCCGAGTTCCAATCTTGCTGGGGTGCAAGCGGAACGCTGGGCGTGTGTACTGCCGGCGATTTGAACGGTGACTCAACCGTCGGGGCTGACGACATAGAACAATTCGTCACCCAGTTGGCAGGTCCAACGCCGTAACTGGAAAACGCTCGGTGATCGTGGGCCGGGACTAATCTTTGACGTTTGGAGGTAGTAAATTGATCGCACAGGCCGGGCATCGACAGCATAAGATGGCGACGAAGAATCGTATCGAGTCAGTCGATGGGCGATATGAATTTATACCATTGATTTGCAAGCGCCACCGATTGGCGCTCACAATTGCGTGTATGGTCGCAGTTCTACCGATTGGAGTTGTCAGTGCTGACGTCGTTTCGATCCCGCCGATCAAGGACAACACGATTCACGGTGAGTCCAATACGCTCAGCAACGGTGCGGGTAGCTACTTCTTTTCGGGCACGACCGCCGTTGGGAATGTACGACGCGGACTGATCGCATTCGATATCGACGGCAGCGTACCAGCCGGTTCGACCATCAACTCCGTTACGCTCACCATGTCGATGTCTCGCAGCAACGGAACGCCCGAATTCGTTTCACTGCATCGTTTGAACACCGACTGGGGCGAAGGCACGTCGAATGCTCCGGGCAACGAGGGCGGTGGGGCGTTTCATACGAACAACGACGCAACCTGGCTTTACGCCCGCTACAACAGTTCCAGCCCGGCATCCTCGGACTTTTGGACAACCCTTGGCGGGGATTTCGAAGTCTTTCCCAGCGGCTTTCAGACGGTCATCGGCATCACGACCTACACCTGGGGAAGTACCAAGGGCATGGTGGCCGACGTGCAGGGCTGGCTGGACAGTCCGGCGACGAACTTCGGCTGGATACTGATCGGAAACGAAAAGGTCGGCGGTTCATCGAAACGATTCGACTCGAAGGATCATCCCACCGCGAGCGTGCGTCCCGAGTTGACCATCGACTACACGGGGCCGTCTTCACTAGGAGCGTGCTGCGACAACGATAGCACCTGTTTCATCACAGACTTGTCAACTTGTACCATCGCCGGGAATACGTACCAGGGCAATGGCACGACTTGCACGCCCAACCCATGTTTGGCGGTTGTGATCGGCGCTTGCTGTCACGACGATGGAACCTGCTCGGAGGAATCAGAAAGCTCGTGTACTTCGTCGGGCGGAACGTATCAAGGCGACGCGACTGTCTGCACCAACGGACTGTGCCCGGTCATCCTGACGCCGTATCTCGACGCGATGCCAGTTCCGCCCGTCGCGACACCGACGACGGGCACGGCTGGTCAGCAGGCGACATACGATATTGAGATCGTGCAAGTTGAGCAGAAGTTACATCGTCAATTGCCGCCGACAACGCTGTGGACTTACGATGGCGTCTATCCGGGACCGACAATTCTGGCCACGACCGATGAACCGGTCACCGTCAACTGGATCAACAACCTACAAAACTCCAACGGCACACCGCGCACCGATCATTATCTCGACGTGAATCTCTGTCCGCACGGTGCGGAGGATGTCCCCAAGACTGTTGTCCATCTCCACGGTGGACACGTGCCTGCCGACGTCGATGGATACCCCGAAGATGCGTATCTGCCGGGTTCAATGTTGAGCTACACCTATCCCAACAATCAACTACCGGGCCTGATTTGGTACCACGATCACGCGCTCGGCATAACGCGCCTGAACGTCTACATGGGATTGGCTGGCGCGTACGTTATTACCGATGCGTTTGAACAATCGCTGGGACTCCCATCCGGCGAGTTCGACGTGCCGCTGATTTTGCAGGATCGATCTTTCAATGCCGACGGATCGCTCAAGTATCCGTCGGACCTTCCGGATCACTTCTTCGGTGACACGATGCTGGTCAACGGGATGGCCATGCCGTTCTTCGAGGTCAAGAAAGGCAAGTATCGCTTCCGGGCGCTAAACGGTTGCAACTCACGCACACTCACGCTCACGCTGTCGAATGGTCAAAGCTTCCAACAGCTTGGAACGGACGGGGGGCTGCTCCCTGCTCCTGTCACCCTAACGGAGTTGACCTTGGGACCAGCCGAGCGCGCCGATTTGATCATCGATTTTTCTGCGAGCGCGACTGGTACGGAAATCGACTTGGTTAATTCTGCACCGGCTCCATTTCCAGGAACGCCGGGAATTGGCGTGATTCCGGATGTGATGAAATTCGTGGTCACCAGTTCCGCCGGTTCGTCCGATCCAATACCAGCATCGCTTCGGCCGCTGGAAGTCCTGGATCCTGAGGACACCGTTATCAATCGTGATTTCGTCCTGCAGAAGCTTCCGCACGCGTGTTCCGGTACGGCGTGGAAGATCAACGGTTTGCATTGGGGCGACATCGTCGAATTCCCGCGCCTCGGCACGACGGAAACGTGGACGTTCATCAACCGGTCGGGCATCTCGCACCCGATGCATGTTCATCTTGATTTCTTCCAGGTGCTGTACTCGCAGAGTTTCATCGTCGATGGTGAAAACATCACCACCAATGGGCCCCGAATCCCGCCAGCACCGAACGAAGCCGGCTGGAAGGATACGGTCATGGTCGGTCCATTTCAGTTGGTCAAAGTGCTGACGCGGTTTGAGGACTACCCGGGCTTGTTCCCATACCATTGCCACATTCTCGAACACGAAGATCACGACATGATGCGACAGTTCCGAGCGGTGCAATATGGCGATGCCGACGTCGATGGTGACGTGGACTTAGCCGACTACGCAGTGATGTTCGATTGCCTCAACGGACCAAACGTTGCGCCAAATCCGGCATCTCCACCGCCAACCTCGGCAGACTGTCTTGAAGCTTTTGATGCGGATCAGGACGGCGATGTCGATCTTGAGGATTTCAGGGCAATGCAAGAAAACTTCACAGGTTGACTGCAGGTAAATGAAATCGTGGTGCTCTTGCAATGACGCAGGTGCGCAGGGATTCGAGTCGAAGGCCTCAGTTTCTTCAATACCAGCGGTTTCGGTGAGTATTTAGCCCAAATCAGGTGGCAGAACATCATGTGGCCGAATTGCTGCCAGATCATTTACGTATTGACTTGGAATGGCCGAATTCGGTAATCTCAAGGTTTATTAAGTAGTATTTGAATCTGGAATCAATAGGCAGTCGCTTCCGGCAAGATTGTGTGTGGGAATTCGACAGCGCGTTTATTCCAGTACTCTCTCAAATCAGTCGGTTACATGCCGATTGAATGCTCTCTCAAAGGAGGAATAACTCATGAAGAAAGTTCTCGCGTTGTTCGCGTTGGTGGGGATGTTGTCGGCCCCAGCGATGGCGGATCTAATTGCCGACAGTGGTGCACTTCAGGCAAGTTCAACTCTCTATTCCGGTGACGTGAGTCGCCTGACGGCGGATCGAGTGCCGGTCGGTGAGGCCCGCGCCTTGACCGGTAATGCCTATGATGCTCGTTTTCTTGGTCAATCGACCGGCGGTGGGGCTGGGGGACTGGAAGACCAATCAGGACTCGGCACAACCTTTTACGATGGCACGCTTTCGACTGTGGGGAACAGCCTAATCGCCGCCCCCGATGTACTGTCCGTTCAAGAATTTGAAGTCGTCAATCCGGCTTCGCAACCGCTGGCGTCATTGCAAGTTCAAATTGAACTCTCGACTTCTGGCGCTGATCTGCTGCCAAGCGGTTTCCAATTCGGCGTAGGCCAGCCGATTGACCTTCTTCGCTTCGATTCAGGGGGATTTGCTGCT
>BQJS01000163.1 GCA_021604825.1 Phycisphaerae bacterium
CAAGCATACTTGCAGCGACATAGTTGCGATCTCGCCGGGCAGCCACCACGTTTCTGAAAATGGAGAGCGCCTCTTCAGGTCGCTGCGCCCCGCCGTCACTGAGCACGATCGTACCCAGCAACCACGATGCCCGGTCCCACACGGGATGATCATCAGGAATATCGTTGAGCAGCGCCCGCAGTCCAAGTTCCGCATCGTCATAGCGACCGGCGGTACGCATCCCCAACAACGTCAGATATTGAATGTGCGGCTCGTAATTGGTGTCTTGGAATTGTTCGCGATAGCGATCCAGCAACGTCGCGATATCATCCGCGTCTCGTTGCCGATCGAGCAGGTTGACGCGCTGTTCGACACCCCAATACAGATCGTCTTGCGAATCAGCCGCGTCGTCGCAAAACGATGCCAGCAGTGCAAACGTCTCGTCATCAGAAATGCTCGAGAGTCGGATGCCCAGCGTGATAATCTTTCGCCGGTCCGCGAGTGCGGGTGGAACGCCAATGTCGACAGCCGCTTGATAGTGTGAACGCGCCAAAAGGAGTTGCCCACTCGCCACATGGCATGCCGCAATGCGCCGGTGGTCCACCGCTCCCAGCGGGAATTTCAAATCGATCGCCAGTTTGTATTGCTCAAGCGTCTTTCCGGCGTCTTCGGTGGTAAGTTTTCCGGAACTCATCGCCCGCTCGTAAATTGCCCGTGCTTCGTAAGCGTGCAATCGACTGCGATCTTCATCCGAGATGTCGTCCCAGGATTGAAGATGCCGGGTGAGGTCGAGCGCCGGCACGAATAGCTGCGCGGTGATTAGGCGGTTTATTCGGCTGAGGTTTTCGTCTATGCCAATCTTGCGGGTGGGTGTTTCGAGTTGAAGAGCCACGAGGGTGACCGCAACCAATGACAAAACAAACGCGGGGATCTGCCATTTCCCCGACACTTGTTCGCCGAACGTCATGCGATATTCAAAACTGTCGCTCATCCTGAGCCAACCCCTCAGTGAAGCATCCATGCTCGTGAGTCACGGTCCCAGGTGGGTCCGCAAAGTGGTACAGGGTTGTCGGCAATAAATGCCGGTCGGCTTGATCGCAATAACGCTTGAAGGAATGAAGATGGGGTTTTCGCAGCGCTTTATTCAAGAGTCACTGCGCGGATTCTGCGCCGGTTGCGACGCAAATCCAAATTGAAGTGAGATCATTGGTTTTGTTAAAGAAATTCAAAGCTGCCACAACAGTGTTGCAACGGAGTCGCGACAATCTATTTCTCATCGGGATGGATTACAGATTACGAAACAGTGTCGCCCGCGAATCAGCATTAGCAGGCGGGGTGTATCGCATTTGCACTACTGCCAACGCGGTTGCTCATCAATTCATTGCAGTTGCAGCCAGCTGACAAATATTCAATTAGATTTGATTCCAAGGTCAACCGTCGTCATGAGCGATTCAAACCGAAATCCGGCTGACTCGATATTTTCGCGGGCCCCTTCCAGTCGATCAATTACCGCCACGAGCGCCACCACGCTCGCCCCGAGCGCAACGATTTGCTTGGCGGCTTCGAGGACCTGCCCCCCGGTCGTGGCGATATCTTCGACAATCAATACGCTGTCACTGGACTCGATAACCCCCTCGAATTCGTTGCCCGTGCCGTAATCCTTCTTGGCATTGCGCACAATCACAAACGGCACGCCGGATTCCATCGAAGTAGCCGCCGCCAACGCCACGCCGCCCAACTCCGCCCCGGCGATTCGGGTGGTCTCATGCGTGACGTGCTCGGCAAACATTTGGCCCAATCGCTTCAAAATATCCGGCTGGGTTTCAAATCGATACTTGTCGAGGTAGTAGTTGCTCTTCCGTCCCGACCGGAGCGTAAACTCGCCCTCGAGATACGCGGTTTCTTTGATCCGTCCGATGAATTCGTCTCGGGTCACGGTGATGCTCCCGTTGCTGGGGTCGAGTGGTCTTGATTATACGTTGAGCTTGGAAGAATTTTTCTTACTCCGGGCGTAGCGCTTCCGCACCGGAACAACGATTCGCGAAATGAATTCGTCCACCTGCTGCGGCGCCCGCCCCACATATGCCACCGGATTCAACACCTTGTCGAATTCCACCCCCGCAAAGTGTGAGTCGGATTGCAAACGCTCAATCAAGTCATTTGCCTTACCGTGTTGTTTAACCTGAGCGCTGGCCGCATGCGAATGCACACGGATGCGCTCGTGCAATTCCTGACGATCCCCGCCTGCTTTTGAGGCCGCCATCATGATGTTCTCGGTGGCCATGAAGGGCAGTTCTTCCCGCACACGTTTTTCGATCATGCGGGGATAAACCACGAGTCCCGAACTGACGTTGTGCAGCAATCGCAAGATGCCATCGGTGGCTAGGAACAATTCCGGGATGCTGACCCGTTTGTTTGCCGAATCGTCAAGCGTTCTCTCAAGCCACTGTTCTGCCGCGGTCATTTGCGGGCTGTTCGCGAGCGAAAGCACCAATCGCGCCAACCCCGTCGCCCGCTCCATCCGCATCGGGTTGCGCTTGTAGGCCATGGCGCTTGACCCCACCTGCGACTTTTCAAAGGGCTCTTCAATTTCTTTGAGGTTGGCAAGCAACCGAATGTCGTTGGCCATCTTGTGCGCACTTTGAGCCACGCCCGCCAGCGTCGCCGCTACTTGGGCATCGACCTTGCGCGAATAAGTTTGGCCGGTGACGGGTTCGCAATTCTTGAATCCAAACGCCTTCGCAACCAGCTTCTCCAACCGATTGACCTTGGCGTGGCTGCCCCCAAACAATTCCAGAAAGCTCGCCTGCGTTCCGGTCGTTCCTTTGACGCCTCTGAACCGAAGCTGCTTGATCCGCAGTTCTACTTCTTCAAGATCGCGAACCAAATCCCAGCACCAAAGAGTCGCCCGCTTTCCGACGGTTGTCAGTTGAGCCGGTTGATAGTGTGTGAATCCCAACGTCGGCAGCGCACGATATCGTTTGGCAAATTTGCCCAACTGGTCGATGACGCTCGCCAGCCACGACGCGATGTGCTCCAACGCCTCGCGCATGATGATCAGGTCGGCATTATCAACAATGAACGCGCTCGTCGCCCCCAGATGGAGGATGCTCCGCGCTGAGGGCACCACGTCGCCAAACGCGTGGACGTGGGCCATCACGTCATGGCGGAGCTTTGCCTCATAGTCAGCCGCACAATCAAAATCGATCTTTGAAATGCCGCGTTTCAACGCTGAGATTTGCTTTACGGTGATCGGCAGGCCCAATTCTCGCTGCGCCTCCGCCAATGCCACCCACAGCGTCCGCCACGCGACGATGCGCCGCCGAGCCCCGAAAAGCTCGCTCATCTCGCGTGATGCATTCCGGGCAACGAGTGGCGACTCGTACACTTGGTTTGCTGTATTCATGGTCTTTCAGAATGTAGTAAGGCCAGTTTCAGCGGTATCCTCAGCACTGCTGACCTGCCATTGGCGCGACGAGAACAGTCCAAACTCGACGAGACACGACCCGCGGGATACCATAAATGAGCCCAGTGCCCCTGCGGACGGTGGCAGCATAGTCATGCGGGGCACGCCCGTAAAGTCAGTTGGTGCAAGCCATTATCAAGAGTGGATCCGGCAACAGCGCTCAATCCAAATACCGCGATGGACGATAACCCATAGAATGATCTATTCCCCATCGAATTTGTAAACAAACCCCGAGGAAACATGAAACATACTGCATATACACGGTCGTTTTTCTACCTCACCCTGACAGCCGCATTGGTTGCCGTCTCGGCCTGTGAGTTGTCAATCCTACCGGTCTCAGAGAAACTCGATGCCGACGCAGGACCCGACCAGATCGTACCGCTCGACGAAGCAGTCAGCCTCGTCGCGACTGCCAGCGGCGGACTTAGCCCGTATCGCTTCCGCTGGAGTCTGGAAAATCAGCCCGACGAGTCGACGCACGAACTAACAGACGTCAACACCAGCGCCCTGCTCCAAGTTGGTCCGCTCTCCGTCAACGGAAGCTACCTTTTTCGCGTGCTCGTTTCCGATCGATCCGGTCAGAGCAATGCGTCGTTCGCCAAAGTTCTGGTCGGAGGTGATCTTGAAATCACCGCAACATCCGACGACACGTTGCGACTGATCGGAGAATCCACTCAGCTAAATTCCGTGCTGGATTCCGACACCACCGGCTTCTCTGAGTTGAACTTTGCCTGGAGCGTCGTTGATGGTGAAGCTGAATTCGATGACCCATCGGTTAGCGATCCACAGGTTACGATCATGTCGGCTGACACTGCTCGCTTGCGGGTCAGCATCTCTGCAGAGCAAAACGGAATCGAACGGTTTGGCGTGCAGGATGTCTTTGTGGTGGGCGTCGAGGACGCAACGCCGCAAGTCATCATCGAAAACACCGGTGCCGTCGAGGGCCGAATGATCTTGGAACTCCTGACCGAAGCCGCTCCCAACACTTGCGCCAACTTCCTTCAATACGTTGATGCTGGTTATTTTGAAGGAATTATTTGGCACCGCGTTGTGCCCGACTTCGTGATTCAAACCGGAAATTTTGATCGGTTCAATGGTGAAGTCAGAGAGAAACCTGGCAAACGCGGCCCAATCCTTAGCGAGGCCAACAATGGGTTCAGCAATCTACGGTCCGCGATTTCGATGGCCTTAAGTGGTACCGACGCCGATTCAGGTGCCAATCAGTTTTTCATCAATCTCGGCGACAATAGCAGTCTGGATGATGGAAGCCCGCCGTTCACCGTCTTTGCGCGTGTGATTGAAGGAATGGATTTCGCGGACGAAATTGTCGCATTGCCAACTGGCGACCCCGGCACCATGAGCGAGCAGCCCAACGAAGACGTGATCATGTCCTCTGTCACGCGCGCGGAAACCAAGGTCCCCACGTCGCCTCCCGATGACATTCGGCTGATTGATACGAACGGCATGGAAGATGCGGACTCGAACGGAATGGATGACGCATCAACCAATGGCATGGTTGATGCGGATTCAAACGGGATGGATGATCCCGAAGTTCTGCCCGCAACCATTACCACGTCCGTCCCTATTCAAATTATCGGTGATTCGGTCGATCTCGTAGCGTCAATTGAAAACGAGCCCGAAGGCAGCACTTACTCTTGGACATCGACCAACGGGACGGCCACCATCGAAAACCCCAACGCAAAAGAGACCAGCGCGACGATTGATTCCAATGACTCGATCGTATTCAGAGTCGAGATCCGCGCGTCCGACGGCGAAATCATCGCGACCGGCGAGCAGGTAGTGGTAGGCATACCAGTGGCACTTCCCCGTGTCGTCATCGAAAACGAGGGCGGCGTGACCGGCGACATTACCCTCGAACTGCTTACCGAAGATGCGCCGGGTACATGCGCGAACTTCCTTCGGTACATTGATGATGGATTCTACAACGGGATTGTCTGGCACCGGGTTGTCCCCAACTTCGTGATTCAAATGGGAGGCTATCGTCGCGACACCGAAGGCGAGGCACTCACAGTAACTGACGGTATTCGAAATACAATTGAGAGCGAAGCCAACAACGGTCATAGCAATGTGCCAGGTTCAGTCGCTTTTGCACTGGTGGGGCAGGACGCAAACTCTGCCACAAGCCAAATCTTCATCAACCTTATCGACAACTCAAGACTCGACGAAGGCCCACCACCGTTTACCGTGTTCGCCCGGGTTGTCGGCGGCATGGACGTCGTGGACGAAATTGGAATGGTGAAGACTGGCACCGATGGCGGGTTGACTGAAGCGCCTGATGTAGACATCGTCATTAGCGAGATCCGTCGCGTGAGTCGTTAGTCCAAATCGGTGCGCATGGGCAGAGTAATAAGACCGCTGGCGTCCCGACCGCTTGATCAAAGTCGAAATGTGTTGACAATGGGCTTGGGCAAACGAGCGACCCTGCCTTCATTGCGACAAAACGACTCTGCCAAGAGAATCTGCACATGAGCATCAACATCGAAGACGCGCCAAGCCGCCTCGAATCTCTAGCAGCCCGGATCGTAGCCATCCGGGACTCTCTTTGACTTCCCTTCCAAAGAATCAGAATTAGACGATCTTAATTCGCAGATGGCCGCTCCAACTTTCTGGGACAACGCTGACGCTGCGCAAAAAACCGTGCAGCGACTCAAGCAACTCAAGGGCACCGTCGAACCAATCCGCAATCTGCTCACGCGTATCGAAGACGGACAGGCGATGCTTGAGATGCTCGCCGAGGAATCGGACGCTGGCCTTGCTGCCGAACTTGATTCCGAACTCGCAGAAATGAACACCGAAGTCGATCGAGTTGAACGCCTCACCTTGCTGTCCGGCGAACACGACGCTCAGAATTGCTATTTCAACATACAAGCTGGTACCGGCGGTGCCGACGCACAGGACTGGGCCGAGATGATGATGCGGATGTATCTCCGCTACTTCGAGCGCAATGGCTTTGATGTCGAGCAGTTGGCCATGAAGGAAGGCGAGGAAGCCGGTATCCAATCAGTCAACCTGCACGTCAAAGGGCCTTACGCGTACGGTTTGATGTCCTGCGAAATGGGCGTCCACCGGATGGAACGCATCAGTCCTTTCAATGCACAGGGCAAGCGCCAGACCAGTTTTGCCAGCGTCGATGTTCAGCCCGAAATCGACGACATCGCCATCGACGTGGATTGGGATAAAGATGTGCGCGAAGATACCTACCGGGCCAGCGGAGCCGGTGGACAACACGTAAACAAGACATCGTCAGCCGTCCGCCTGACCCATCTGGACAGCAACGTCGTCGTGCAATGCCAAAACGACCGAAGCCAACACAAAAACCGAGCAGCCGCCCGCAAGATGCTCGCAGCAAAACTCTATCAACTCGAGCAATCCAAACGCGACGCCGAACTTTCCAAGATGTACGGTGAGAAAGGACAGATCGGCTGGGGTTACCGCATCCGCACGTATACGCTGCAACCCTACCGCCAAGTCAAAGACGAACGTACGGGTTTTAAAGATGGAAACGTAGACGCCGTGCTGGATGGTGATCTCGGCGACTTCATCGACGCTTACTTGCGCAAGCGGGCGGGGCAATCAAAGTAACGCCACATTCAGATTAGCGATAGCTTACGGCGAAGCGTAGGGTGAGCCGTGTCCACTAAACGTGCCTGTCATTCCCGCGCACGCGGGAATGACGGTAGAGGGCGAACGCCACATAAAAACCGTATTCGCCGTAGTACGCGCCAGTCGGCACGCATCAGTAGACCCTACCCGGCCATCTTAAATCCGCAGCGTTCGCGAATCTTTTCCTTGTTGAGCCAGTTAAGAATGATCTGATTGGCTTGGTTGCTACCGAGCTGCCGACGAATCTCGTTCTTCTGAGAGGCGAATGTCTCTTCATACAATGGCAGAAGTTCCTTGCCCTTGATCACAACCCACGCAGCTTGTGCGGGCAACTCGACCGCGACGGCGCGAGAGTTGTCCGGATCAGCGGCAAGCTCAAAAACGGTATCGATAAATTCACCCGTTGCCAATCCGACGCCATCGATATTCCTAGACTGCCCATCCGGTAATTTGCTGAGCCTTGCAAATGCTGGCGGCTCGGCATATCCACCCTTATCAGGCGTAATCTTGTCTTGCAGGTCCGTCTCCCCGCCCCAAATATCCTTGAGCGGTCCGCCAGTATCTTTCGACGCGAGATCCTCAGCCGCCTGCTTCGCCCGCTCCATGCCGGCTTTTAATCTGAGGTCGGTCACGACCCGATCACGCACCTCGTCCAGATTCGTAGGCTCACGACCTTCATGAACATCCACCGCACGAAAGAGATAAATCGAACCTTGTTCCCCATAGAGCGGTTTGATCTGCGTTTGCCACTTTGAAATGAATAACGAACGATCGATACGCTCACCTTCAGGTATCGTGGCTATCCCTTCGACGTTGAACGCGAGGAAATCGATCGGAAGACTGCTCCCATCGACCCGTTCCAGCTGTGCCGTCCCAACACCTTCTGCATCGGCGAGACCGTTGCGATCGATGTTCTTGATAAGCCCCACCTCAATCGCGTCGGCATGGCGCTTGGCCGCCGAAACCGATTCAATAACCTCGTCATAATAATCCAACCGCTTCACCTCATCAGGTGCCGCTTTGTACTCGGTCTTTTCTGCACTGATGTCAAACCACGGGTCCGCCAGCTTCCGGGCCAAGTCAGACGCAATCCGATTGGCTTCACCCTCGGCCTTCTGCAATCTGACGGCGTCAATCGCGATCGACCGTGCTTCGGCAAAGTCCTCGATGAACATGCTAAGCGGCGGGGGCGTGAGTCCGTTGGATGTGGCTTCCTGCTGCTTTTGGAATTGCTCAACCAACCGCTCGGTCGGTACTCGAAAACGCGGATCGGTTTCCTTGTTCTGCTGCCAGAATCGAAACGCCTGCCGCTCCAAGCTGCCAGAACTATTAATCACCGACTCGACGAGCTTTCCGGCATCAATGCGAATGTATTGCAAATCGATGGCTGGCTCGATGTAGTATCCGAATTCGGTGCTGCCCGGAACCGCGTGCTTGTCCTTGAATTCATTGAACTGAGCCGTCATTGCCTCATCGGTGAAGGTCTGCTCCGTGTCGACGAACGAAACTGCTGGCAACTTGATGAGTTCGGCCGACGCCTTTTCGAGGAAATTTCGGGCAGTGCCTCGCAAGGACAATTCTGAAGGAGACGCTGCCGATCCGAAGAGTCTCAACATTTCCTGAACTGCCAAAACGTCAGCAAACGCTTCGTAAAATCGATCGACCAAAACGTTGCTGCGATTGGCCACCAACTCCAGATTCTTCTCGTTGCTTCCGAGATAGAGAATCAAATTACGTTTGGCCGTTGCGGAAGTCACCTCGAAACCAAGCGATTTGGCCTCTTTCTGAAGCAAGATCCAGTCAATCGGGTTGAGTTGATCGCCCTGCTCCGAACGAATTCCCCCCCAACGCTGTTGCCATGAGAGTGCGGGCGGATTCTGCCCTTCGCGCGTGTGGCTTGCGCTTAGCCTGTTCAATAATTGGGTCTGGTTTTCAACGCGTGTCGTGTCAGCTGCGATGATGTCGCCGAATTTGGACGTCGCCAAAACCTCGCCGGATCGGTCACTCTTGATCATGTCTTCCAGCGCGGTTCCACCTAGCCAAATCACCAGCAAACCGGCCATAAAGACCGCCAGCAGGTGCCGATTGTATTTACGAAAGAACTTCATCATGGCCGCATGTACTCCTTCAGGCGACTTGTGAGAATCGGGATTCAGAGCCGAATAAGCCGCGCCATGATACCGGTCACCCACTCGAAAGCAACCGCGCCCGCCCCCGGCGCGAACGGCCCCAATCGCCCAATCAGATCTGTGAATGGGCATTTTGCCACTTTGGCGGCATAACCTCGCCCCACCCATCAGTCGGCATCAATTCGGTCTTGACCAATCCTTTGCGGATGGATGCAATTGACTGGAAGCCCGAAACGCCGATGGGCCAGCGAGACGCCAGCCGCCCGGTTGGCTTCGACCCGCTTTCGGACGATCCGAAATTCATGATTCGATTTCTGATTGGAGTCGAGAATTGAATCGCTTGCGACCACGAAACGACCGATAATCTCAAGGTCTGAGGAATTCTGAATAACACATTTATCGCGGGTGATGAACCAGAACGAGAATGGCGATATGCCATCTGATACGTAGACGATGAACTCAATAGGCTTATCGTCACGACACCCCATAGAGTAAGGAACGTACATCGATGTACAGCATCAAAAAATTCAAGGTTGTCCCTTCGGTTCCCGAGCCCCTCGCGGCCTTACAAGAACTCGCGTACAACCTTTGGTGGACTTGGAATTACGACGCCGCACAACTGTTCGAGCGCCTGGATCGTCAACTCTGGTCTGATGTGAAACACAATCCGACCAAGTTGCTGTCGATCATCCCGCAGCAACGCCTCGAACAGGTCGCACGCGACAACGCATACTTGGCCCACCTCGAGCGCGTCCAGGAATCCTTCAAGGACTACATGTCGGCAACGACCTGGTTCTCGACAGAATTTCCGGAACACGCGTCCCACTGCCTGGCGTACTTCTCGATGGAATTCGGACTGCACGAATCGCTACCGGTGTATTCGGGCGGATTGGGTTGCCTTGCCGGCGATCACATGAAGTCGGCCAGCGACCTTGGCGTACCGCTTTACGGCATCGGGCTTCTGTATCATCAGGGCTACTTCCAACAATTCCTGTCAAACGACGGGTGGCAGTTTGAAGATTACCCGGAACTCGAATTCCACCATCTGCCCATCAAACTGGCCCGCGACAAAAACAGTGAAGCCGTCAAAGTTTCGTTCCCCGTCGGCGAGCGAAACGTCGTCGCTCAAGTGTACGAGGTCAACGTTGGACGGGCGCGTCTGTTCATGCTCGACACATCGATTCCCGAAAACCACCCAGACGATCGCAATATCACCACACGGCTTTACGGTGGCGATCAGGAAATGCGCATCCGCCAAGAGGTCGCGTTGGGATTCGGCGGCGTTCGGGCATTGCGAGCGCTTGGACTGGAACCCAGCGTTTTCCACATGAATGAGGGTCACTCCGCGTTTCTGGCGTTGGAACGAATTGGCGATCTCGTTGAGAACGCTGGCCTGTCTTATTCTCAAGCCAAGGAAGCCGTCGCCGGCTCGACCATTTTCACCACGCACACACCCGTGCCAGCCGGCATCGACACG
>BQJS01000164.1 GCA_021604825.1 Phycisphaerae bacterium
GTTCGGCATCAGTCTGGCACCCTTCCCAACACTCCAGATCAGCACCGACACGCACGACCGTCGAAGCTGTCTCGCGACGATTATCGCCTCGCAGAAGAGCCATGACGACGAATGCGCCGTCTTCGTCAAACGTGTGGGCCACCTCGCCACCGACGGCTTCGGTTCCATCGCCGAAACGCCATTTGATGTTGCTCAAAACGTCCGCAGGAATCTCGACGTTGGACTCGACCGAGAATGAGACTTCTACGCCAGGAGCAGCATTGGGCGGATCCGCGACCACGTTGATCACCGGTCGTCGGGCATCCCCCACTTGGACTTCATGCGTTGAATTGTTGCCAGCCGCATCGGTGGCGGTGACTTTGAATGTGTGTGTTCCGTCCTGACCTATGTCACCGACAGCCACTCCACCGGGCAGGTTTTCTACCGGCGCTTCCGGACCGTTTGTCAGTTCCCACACAACGCTTTCGATGGGTTTGACGCCACCGAACACCGTCGCAACCAGCACGACCGTCGCCCCACCGTCACGCGGCCGAGTGGTGAAGAATCCCTTGACGCCCAGCGGAATTTCTTTGGGTTTATCCGACAGGTTGGCATCAACCTGATCGACGACCTCGGCTTGGGCGGAACAGAAACGCTCGATCACGCCGAGAACTTGCGGGGCCTTGCCGCGGCAATTGGAATCGTCTCCGGTTGCAGCATCGTCGGGATCACATGTAAAGAGATTGCCGAGTACGCCTTGCGCATTTTTCAATCGTTCGCACAACGATTCTGGTGTGGCGCGGAATCGACGTCCCGCGACCTTGGCCGCCGGCTGGTTGGTCACATCGCCTTCGAGGATCGCCGAACCTGACGAGTCATCAACCTCGGCTTGCACCGTTGCGGTGTCGTCGTCGTATGAGAATGTGGTTGTCGATTCGGTGCCATCAACAAGCACAGGACGCTCTTGATCGTCAAGCTCAAGCGTTAACGACTCACCGTCCTCCAGCGTGACGTCGATTTGTGAAACCTGTTCGACATCACCGTCGCCGGTCTTGTCACCGAACACCGAGAACGAACTGCCATCACTGACTTTCGCTTGTGCGACGAGATCGCTGTTGGGATCGTCATTGACAGCCAACTGGGTCTTGCCATCGTTTTGCGAGCCGCCGTTTGACGTACCGTCACCGCCGCCGGGTGAGCCGCTATCACATCCGGGAACCGTAATTCCCAGCATGACCATCAACAAACCCAAACCCGCGCACCTGCGTAGCAGTCCAAACATATTCGATCTCCAAAAGGTCATTTGCAGAGCGTCCCCGCTCGCCTTGAACCAAATCATCGGCAGGAGCTTGGACGACCTAAACGATCTTTGAAGTAGAAATGGATGCGACGGGTTATCGGTTTCTTTCTAGAGGTGCACATGCCAAACGGCAACACAGATTCATGCCCTATAACGATGGGCTAATTTGATGAGGATCCGCAGCCTGTGGTTTC
Source organism: Phycisphaerae bacterium (assembly GCA_021604825.1). Next base: position 1,474 of record BQJS01000164.1, read on the forward strand.
TACACCAGGCCTTCGGTTGCGGTTTGGATTCCCTTGACCTTGCTGGCCAGCGCTTCGCGGTTTGGAGCGAACTCCATCGCCGTGTCATAATGAACGGCTTCATTCTCGATGAGTTCTGCGAGCGAGTATGTGAAACTGCGCATCCCCTCTTCGGTGGACTGATTGATAATCGCTGGCAGGTCCTTGTCTTCTTCTTTGCGGATCTTGTCGCGTACGATTGAATTGCTCAGTAGCACTTCGGTGGCTGGAAATCGCGATCCGTCCTCTATCCCCGGAAGCAACCTTTGCACACAGATTCCCCTCAGACTGTTGGCCAACGACGAGCGAATGAATGAATGCTCGGCACGCGGGAAGAATTCAAGGATACGGTTAAACGATTGTTGGGCGTCGCTGCAGTGCAATGTACCGAAAACCAGATGCCCGGTCTCAGCCGCTTGGAGGGCGGCCATCATCGTGTCGCGATCGCGCATTTCACCGATGAGGATGATGTCGGGATCCTGCCGCACCACGTAGCGGAGGGCTTCGGCGTAACTGGGAATATCGATGCCGACCTCGCGTTGCGAGATGATGCACTTGTCTGGCAAAAAGCGATATTCAACGGGATCTTCGATCGTGATGACGTGGGCAGAGCGATCATGGTTGATGTGGTTGAGCATCGCCGCGAGCGTGCTGCTCTTACCCGACCCGGTGACGCCGCTGATCAAGACCAACCCGTCGTAGGATATCTTGCAGATTTTCTCGTAGACTTTGGGTAAATTCAACTCTTCAAAATTCGGGATCTTACTCTGCACGCGACGAATCGCCGCATTCATATCATTGCCCGAACGAAACACGTTGATGCGATAACGATCACCGGTGGGCTCACCATACGAAAAGTCCAAGTCTCCGCGCTCGTTGTATTCGCCCTTGCGCGATTCCGGAACCAATGGAATCATCATGTCACGAACGTAATCGCTGTCGGGTATCTTGGGCATGTCGAGCTTGCGCAAATGCCCGCCCACCCGGTAAGTTGGAATGTAACCAACTTTGAGATGGAGATCCGACGCGCCAAACTTCCCCATGCCGTCCAGAAGATGCTTGATCACGTGGTCGGGTTCGCCAAGTGTATGCTGACTCATTTGCCCGTTCCTCCAAGATTTGCCAAATCAGCCAATGACCAACTGAAGGGAATCAAACGGCCGCAATCACCCCCCGCGCGTGTAGGCCAACACACCCGTGATCAATGCCACCAACGTCAACGTCACCGTCAACGCGAATAGCATCGTGAATCGCTTGTTCTGAGCGACCAGCAAGTCGGCCGTCCGTTCGCTGTCTTCGATCGCCGTCATCTGCAGGTTCTTGACAGCCACACTCGACGCGGTTGTTGCATCACCCAACGCCGTGACAGCCTCCCTCAAGGAATCAAGCGAACCGGTCATTTTGTCATCGCGTTCGCCCACCGCTTCCATCTGACGGGTCACACTCATGAGCGCTTCACGCTGAGCCTGGGCCGTCTTCGGAAATTCAGCCAACACCTCCTGCCAATGGTCCCCGCGCTTGTTGCCAACACGAAGTTCCTCAGCAATGTTCCCCAACTGATCGACCTGTTGATGATTGCCTTTCTGGATCTCGCCCAGGGTGCTGGCCATGCTGGACAACGACGTCGAGAATTCGACCGCACGCTCATCCTGGCGATCCTGATGTTTGCGGATTGTTTCGACCAACTCGATAACTTGCAGATAACCGTCCTGCAATTTTTCCAATTTATTTTGACCGGGCGTCAACGAACTCGGTTGATCACTTTCGGTGGTTGGTTCGTTCATTGGACTATCGTTGGGTTTTCTTGGGCCACTCCATTGCTGGATCGGTTTGCCCGGAGTGCTATCTGAGGTGGTACCAGTCGCCGAACTCCGATCGCTCCCGGACGAAGCATCCAGGACATCGGTTGCGTTCGCCCCCGAACCGGGCTGCAACCAACCCTTCAATCGCGAGAAAAAACGCTTGTTTTCCATGCTATATCTCTCCGCAGTGAATGACCTTCGCGGCACTCAAAACCACCTAGTACGCCTCACGCTGAAGCAATCGGCGCAATTGAATTCTAAGGATGCCGCAGGCGCAGGTCAACGAGATATCGCATTGAGCGGTGAATTGAACGAACTTCGGAGCGAAGCCCCAATAGACTGCAAGATTCCGGCGGCCAATTCGCTGGACGGGTCGATGCAATCATCCACCAATTTGAAACATGCTGCGTTGAGCTGTCGAGATGCCTTCGTGGAGTCGATGCCCAGTGGGTTTTGAACTGACTGCATTCATCAGAATCTCTCGGACGACGGCGTCGCCCTTGCCGCTCCGCAGCGCCGCGCGAACATCCATTTCGTCGTCGTTGAGCAAGCAAAGATGAAAACGCCCATCGGCAGTAAGCCGCATGCGATTGCACGTTCCACAGTACGGGTCGCTGACGGGAGAAATGAACCCGACGATCCCTTCCGCGTCGGGCAATCGATAATTGACGGATTCATCCGACAACTGTTTTTTATCAATCGGGGTCAGCGGACCGATCGCTTCTTCGATTCGCCGCATGCTGTCGGCTGAAGGAACAAAATTATCTTTCGCCAACCGGGCGCATTCGTTGTCGCCCAAGGGCATCAGTTCGATAAAACGAATCGTCCAAGGCTTCTTGATCGTCAACCTTGCCAACTCGACCACATCCTGCTCGTTGAAGTCGCGCACCACGACGGCGTTAATTTTGATGGGTGTCAGCCCGGCATCCTCCGCCGCCTCAAGTCCGGCCCACGCTTCGGAAAAAGTGCCGAACCGCATGAGGCGCGCAAAGCGCTGCGGGTCCAGCGAATCGATATGAATATTGACGCGATTCAAACCGGCTGACGCCAACGGTTTCGCCAGGCGCGGAAGCAACACGCCGTTCGTGGTCATCGACAAATCTTTGATCCCATCCACCCGCGCAATCCGTTCGACGATGTCCAACAAATCGCTTCGAAGCGTCGGCTCGCCGCCGGTCAATCGGATTTTTTCAAAACCCACATCGGCGGCTGACCTGACAACGCGTTCGATTTCTTCGGGCGTGAGCAGGTCAGCACTGGAAACGTACTGCGACGTGTCCAATGGCATGCAATACACACATCGGAAATTGCAGTGATCAATCACCGAGATGCGTAGATAGTTGATGTTTCGACCAAAGCGATCGTTGGGCATGCAAACCCGTCCCGTATCCAAGATTAATTCGTGTCGCGCTGTCGTATCGTGCGAGAGACGTTGCGCAGTTGAAGCCCACCTTGATGAGATGCAAGCCGGCAACCGACAAGGTATTTCTAGGAGTCTCAGCTGAAAATAACAAGGGCCGAACCAAATCCATTGACTATTGGAACGAAAGAACGCAAGTCGAGGATTGATCTGAAAGGAATCAGGAATGGGCTGGAGCGGCGGGCTGAATGACTGACACCAAACCCGTTTCTTGCTCGTATTCACCCACGGCAGCCGCAATCGCCGACCGGGTGTCGTCGGAATCACGCATGAGAACGACGACTGTACCGCCAGCCCCCGCACCCGAAACTCGAGCACCATAGATACCGGCATCGGGTCCGCGGTCACGGAGCAGATTGACCAACGTGTCGGTCTCGCGGCTGCCCAAACCGCAGCGCTGACCGTAGCTCCAATGAGATGCGTACATCAACTCGCCAGCTTCCACAATCTCGGCGGCGCCACCGGTTCGGTTCGCCCGCGACAACCGATCTGCAAAGTGGCGGACGCGTTCGTTTTCGTAGATGTGGTGTTCGGTTCGCGATCGGATTTTGTATATCTCTTTCGCGTCGATCGCTGCTGTTCGATGGGGGAGCGGACCGAACCGATCGAGAAACTGTTGCCCCTTGATCTTGGTGGGAAGTAGATCGCGAAACCGCTCAACGTATTCAGACACGCTAATCCTTGATAGGTAGTCGTGCCCCTGCTCCTGGCTTGAATCGCTCACCCCCATCAAGCGGGCTATGATCGCAGCCCCCATCTTTGAAGTGGTCCGGGCGTGCAGGTATTTTTTGGTGGCGTTCGGATAGACGATCCCCGAATCGATCCCAACGAGCGTGACGCCCGCAGGCAGCGCAAGGCATTCACCAATCTCAAGCGGACGACAGCAGATCGGTGACAAGAAGCCGGCCTTGTCGATCATCGGACTCGCTAAAGTTGCCAATCCGCAGGGAACTCCGCTGAACTCTTCAAACACGCCGTGCAGAACTGTTGCAGCTTCCGACGCCGACTTGCTCACAGCGTAGGTGTTGGCCACCGCTTGAAAAACGCCCGACGCCAGCGATGCACACTGCCGCGTTCGATCGCCCAGGAGATTTGAATTGATATGGATCGACAACCCGCCTCCAAAATGCGGGACGATCTCGGCAACCAACATGGACCGAAGTACGGCCAGCGCCAGCCCCATGGTCTCGCTTCCACCCGATCGTCCATATCCGGCGACGGTTTCAGCGGCGGAAAACTCGCCATCGCGAGCACCATAAAAAACGCCCAAGGGCCAATCCCCTTTGACCTCACCTGAAGACGTTGGCTGGCGGTCTACTCGATCACCGTTTCGAGCGATGCTCTTTCCGGCACCGGATGATTCGATGTTATTGGCTATGCAAATCTCAACACGCTCGTCATCGCGCGTGGATACTTGGACTTGGACATGATCGCGCGACTGGGAACTGAGAATCATAGCACCGCAGTATTCGGCGATGCCGCCCATGACGTCGAGAGTCCCGTTGACTTGAACAACCCCATCCTTCGGTCCCGTCTTGGATACGCCAGTTGATCGCTCGACGGTTGAGGCTTGAGACTCGTGGCTGCCGTTGGTCGAGTTGTTTGATGAAATCGATTTTGCCGGCGCGTCTTTTGAATCGCGGGCGACGGGACTCGGATGATTTGTCACTTGTTCTGAATGTGTTGGCCTCGATGGAGTCGAGGTTGTTGCCGGCTTTGCTGCGGTTGCCGGACTCGTTGTAACCGCCGGCTTCGTTGTGGCCGATTGTGCAACCACGCTGTGGCTTGACTCATCGCTCATCATTGGCACTTGTTGCAAGAGAGACTGGCAGCTAATTCAAGACAAACGTCATTATGAACTGTGACCGTGTTGGTTCAAACCTACAACCAAAAAAGCGTAAACACAACTGGCAACTCGCAAATCTGAAAATCACTCATTGCCGTTCGCTTCATCCAGAACGTGACTCTCAACAAAAATGGGCGTCCCGCTCGAAACCCCCAATGCGATTGCGTCGGACGGTCTGGAATCAACTTCAATCAAATGACCATTCTGCCGCACAACCAAAGTTGCATAAAACGTGTGATCTCGCAAGTCGGAGATGACGATTTGTTCCAACTCACATCCCAATCGTTCAACAAGATGGGCAAGCAGATCGTGCGTCATCGGCCGCGGCGTACTCAATCCTTTTAAGCGACGGTCGATTGCCAAGGCTTCATTCATGCCGATCAGGATGGGCAAATGCCGCTCGCCGTCCCGTTCTTTCAGGACGATCACCTGCGAATCGCTGGTTTCGACGATGATCGTTCGGACGAGGTCCATCGGGATGAGCATGGACAGACTTTCAAAAAATTCGACCCACACAATGTCGGCGCGCAAAACGCGATCGACACGCAATCAGCAATCGATAAAAAAACAGAATACTTTGACCGCTCAAACAGTGTCGCGCCGGATGGCGCGGGAATCGTTACGAAATCTAAACAGTGTTCATTCTAACCGTGTCACGCTAACGGTGTCACGGACTCTTGATACCAGCCTTACGAATATTGCGCTCGTCCATCACTGCACAAAGCTTATCGTATTCTTCATCCGACATGCAAATACCGTTTTCTTCAATGGGGAATTGTCCCGTCTGAAGATCATTGACATATTCGCGAAATGCCCCTGTCAAGACTGAATGCAAATCGGCATATCGTTTCACACTTTTCGGCGGATGACCGGCTGAATACCCCAGCATGTCGTGCAACACCACAACCGTACCATCACAATGCGGGCCAGCCACACAACCAATCACCGGCAAGGTCGTGTTCTCAGTAATCACTTTCGCCACTTCGTTGGGAACCGCCTCCAGCAGGAAACCCACGACCCCAGCCTCTTCAAAAAGTTGGGCATCTTCAATGAGTCGCAAAGCGCTATCCGCACTCTTGCCTTGAGCCCGATACCCACCGTGCGCATGAATCGACTGCGGACGCAAACCCAAATGGGCAATCACCGGGATGGTTGCGGCTGACAACGCCTCCACCGTCTTGATCAATCTTCGATCGACTTCGAGCTTTACGCAATCGCAACCGGCTTCTGACATGAAACGCCCGGCATTTCGAATCGCTTCTTCGTGCGACACTTGATACGTGAGGTACGGCATGTCTCCCATCAGGAAGGCATCCGGTGCCCCGCGTCGAACGGCTTCGGTGATCGTCAACAGATGATCGAGTCGCACCGGTAGTGTGGACGCGTGTCCAAGACACACCTCACCGTAGGTATCGCCGACAAGAATGACTTCGACACCCGACTCGGCCATCAACCTTGCGGTCGTGTGGTCGTAACACGTAAGGACGCCGAATTTCTTGCCTTGGCGTTTGTGTGATTGAAGCGTCGCGATGGTGATTTTGTTTGGACTGGCCATGATACCGTTAGGATACGTCCGCAACCGACGCCAAACAAGTTGCCCCATTGTGAAAAGTCGTACACCGGTGGTTTGACCCAAAGCCATACGCCCTTATCATTGCGGTTTGGATATACCGAAACCGCTTTGGGTGCGACAGGAAGCGAATTCGAGCGACAATTGCAAGATCGCAAGGCCGGTATCAAACATGAGCCCAATTGAGGACAGCTTCGACGAATTGGTCAAGAGCATGGAAGCCGTGATGGGCAGCATGTCGAGCCCCCACTTCTTCAGCTCGTCCGGAAAAGATTCATGGGACCCCAGGGTCAACGTCTATGAATTGCCCGACCAAATCGTCATCTGCGTGGAGTTGGCTGGCATCCAACCCGGTGAATTGGACGTGCAGGTCCACGAAGGCATCTTGCACATTCGCGGGCAACGCGGAAAACCAAACCTGCCCGACGAGTCCGGACCCGTCAGCGTACACCTGATGGAGATCGATTCCGGAAAATTCCATCGCAAGATCCCGGTGCCCAGCGATATCGATTTTGACCAATGCAAAGCCAGTTACAAAAACGGATACGTCTGGATCAGCTTGCCGCGCCAAGATAAATCCGGACAGCGTTCCGAATAGGTGCGTTCAATTGAATTCGTCGGCCCTGCCGACTACGCGCCATTGAAAATGACAGGATCTTCACATGACCGATGCCAAAGACTTTGAGCCGGAAGACTTCACGCCCGGACAAATCGCAGAGTCCAGCGCCATGCTCTCCATTGACGCTGACGGCGCCGATGCTGATTTTGGCGAGGATAGCGTCGACGGTGATGACGAACAGACCAAGATTCCCGACAAGCTTCCCATACTCCCGGTGCGCGACAACGTGTCGTTCCCAGGAACGGTCATGCCCATCAATGTCGGGCGACAAAAATCCAAGCGCGTTTTGGATTTGGCACTGGCGTCGGATCGAATGATCGGTGTTTTCGCGCAACGTTCGTCGGAAACGGAAGACCCCAAGCTCGACGACCTGTATCGCATCGGGACAGCGTGTCGCATCCTAAAAATGTTCAAGCTTCCCGATGGGACGGAAACAATCATCGTCCATGGCGTTGGGCGCGTTGGCATCGAATCGATCACACAGGAAACGCCATACGTTGAAGCTCGGGTGAATCACCACATCGACAAGGACGAAGAAACCACCGAAATCGACGCCCTCGTCCACAACGTGCGCCACTCGGCTGAGCGGGTCATGGAGCTTTCGCCCAGCGTGCCCGAAGAAGCGCGGATTGTCCTTGACAACATCACTTCGCCCGGAGGCTTAGCCGACTTCCTCGCGGCGAATCTCTCGCTTTCATTGGTACACAAGCAGGAATTGCTCGAGACGTTCGGCGTGCCGGAGCGATTGCGAAAAGTTTACCTGACGCTTTCGGGCCAATTGGAAGTCCTCGAACTTTCGAACAAGCTCAAAGAGCAAGTCGGCGAGCAAATGGACAAATCGCAGCGGGAGTATTACCTGCGTGAGCAACTGAAGGCGATTCAATCCGAACTGGGTCAGACCGATGCGCGCGGTACCGAGTTGGACGCGCTCAAGAAAAAGATCGAGGAAGCCAAACTGCCAGAGGCTGCGGCGAAGGCTGCCGACCGTGAAATTGAACGGTTGGGTATCATTCCGCAGGCGTCGCCTGAATATTCCGTCGCGCTCGATTACGTCGAATGGTTGGCGTCGCTGCCTTGGGAAACCAGCACGGCTGATCAGCTCGACCTCGTGCAAGCCGAAGAGGTTCTCAATGCCGACCATTATGGCTTGCTCAAGATCAAACGCCGCATCCTCGAATTCTTGGCGGTGCGCAAATTGAATCCGGACGGTCGCGGTTCGATCCTGTGTTTTGCGGGTCCGCCTGGTGTCGGCAAGACCTCGCTGGGACGTAGCGTCGCTCGAGCGCTGGGGCGCAACTTCATTCGCATGTCCTTAGGCGGCGTGCGAGACGAATCCGAAATTCGCGGTCATCGGCGCACGTATGTCGGTGCGATGCCCGGACGTGTCATTCAGGAAATCAAAAAATGCGGGTCGAACAATCCCGTGTTCATGCTCGACGAGATCGACAAAATCGGCAATGATTTTCGCGGCGACCCGGCATCGGCATTGCTTGAAGTCTTGGACCCACAGCAAAACGACACGTTCACCGATCACTATCTCGACGTACCGTTCGACCTTTCCGACGTGTTCTTCATCGCGACCGCGAATTACATGGAAGAAGTCCCGCACGCGCTCTACGACCGGATGGAAGTCATCACGTTGTCGAGCTACACGCGTCGCGAGAAACTCGAAATCGCCAAAAACTATTTGGTGCCGAGGCAATTGGTTGCCAATGGTTTGGCGGCTGACAAAATCACGTTCAAGGACGAAGCCCTCGTTAAAATCATCGCCGGGTATACCCGTGAATCGGGAGTCCGCGAACTCGAACGACGGATCGGTGCGGTGTGTCGTGCGATTGCAGCGAAGACGGTCCGTGGCGATGTAGATCGCGTGCGGGTGACGGCTAAG
>BQJS01000165.1 GCA_021604825.1 Phycisphaerae bacterium
GGGTCGCCAAACCGGCAGTTAAACTCCAGCACTTTTGGACCAGCCGCCGTGAGCATCAAGCCGACATACAAAACGCCACGATAAACGCAGCCCTCACGACGCAATCCGTCGAGTGTTGGGATGATGATTTCATGCTGCACGCGTTCGAGTAGGGCGTCGGTGGCGTGGGGCGAGGGAGAGACGGAACCCATCCCACCAGTGTTTGGGCCCTCGTCGTTGTCGCCCAGTCGTTTGTAATCCTGGGCCGTTTCCAAAACGTAAATCGTTCGATCATCGACGAGCGCGAGTACGGATATCTCGGGGCCTTTGAGGCGTTCTTCGACGACAACGGTCTGTCCCGCATCACCGAACTGCCCCTTGACCATCATCTGCTCGACGGCGAGCAGTGCTTCATAAGGTTCTTCGCAGACGATGACGCCTTTGCCAGCCGCCAATCCGGCGGCTTTGACGACCTGTGGCGTGTCGCGGGTGGCGATGTACTCTTTTGCCCGTTCCAGCTTGTCGAAGATGCGGGCCTCGGCCGTCGGGACCAACGCTTGAGTCATGAGGTGTTTTGCAAAAGCCTTGTCGCCCTCAAGCCGGGCGGCAGACTTGGACGGGCCGAAAATGCACAATCCCTCGTCGGTGAATCGATCAACGATGCCGGCGCACAAAGGCGCTTCCGGTCCGACAATGGTGAAGTCGATTTGGTTTGATTTGGCGGCTGCAACGACCGCGTCGTGATCGTTGAAATCCACCTCCAGGTTCGTGGCGATCGCAGCCGTTCCAGCGTTTCCGGGCAGACAATACAGCTTGCCCAGTTGGGGGCTTTTGGAAATCGCAATGGCAATGGCGTGTTCTCGTCCACCTCTACCGATGATTAGTACATTGAGCGGGCAATCGGGCATTGACAGAATCTCCAAGGTTACTGGTGCGCGAATGTTACGCACGATTCGGAAAATCAACAATACGGGCAGTGAATTATTCGAGGGTGGTGATCACAAAAAAGGGTGCCGCGATCAGTGACCGCGGCACCCAGAGGTGATCATGGAGGTAATGCTGCTTCTAACGTTGCCGCCGATGTCTTGGACGGCGAGCTTTCATGCGGCTGAAGCCAAGCAGCATCATGAGCATCGCTGCGGTTCCTGTACCACCGCATGGGACGTCAGCACCGCAATCGGCGTTATCTGTGGTGTCCGTATCGACGCATTCGCCATTGACGCAATTCTGGCCCGTCGGGCAGTCCGCGTTGGCGGTGCATGCCGCGTCGTCGGTAGTGCACTCGCCGTCAACGCAAGTCTCACCTTGTGGGCAGTCTTGGCTGGTTTCGCAACCGTTGGTTGAAACCTGGCAAACGGTGTCAACGCAGACTTCGCCTTCAACGCAGTCGGCTGTCGACTCGCAGTCAGCGCCGGGCAGACTGGTTTGCGGCAGCGGAATGGCGCAGCCCTCATCGTCAACGGCTGTCCCGGGCGGTGTGCCCTGGCAGAGGTCATTGCAATTGGGAACGCCATCGACGTCGGAATCGGTCTCCGCAACTCCACAACCGCATACGCCGGCGGCGGCTTTGCTGGCATCGTTGGGGCAATCATCGCAAGCGTCGCCTGCGCCGTCGCCATCGCTGTCGAGTTGGTTACCGTTTGAAGTGTCCGGACAGTTGTCGACGCAATCGAGGTCGCCGTCGCCATCACTGTCGCTATCCGCCGAACCGCAACCGCACACACCGACAGCAGTCTTGTTGGCGTCGTTCGGACACGCATCACAGGCGTTGCCGCGACCGTCACCATCGCTGTCGGTTTGATTGGCATTGGCATTCAGCGGGCAGTTGTCGTTACAGTCGGGAATGCCGTCAAAGTCTGGATCTTCTTCCTCGACCCCACAGCCACATGCACCCGCTTCGGTTTCATTGGCGTCATCCGGACAATCATCCACGCAATCCGGAGTGCCATCGTTGTCGGTATCGATTCGGTCGTCGGCTTCGTCACCGGTTCCGTTGGTGCAGACGTCGATGCAATTGGGCACACCATCTCCATCCGAATCGGTTTCTGGGATGCCGCAATTGCAGCTACCGGGGGATGTCTTGGCCGGATCGGTTGGGCATCCGTCATTGCAGTTCGGCGTCCCGTCATTGTCAGTGTCGGTTTCAGGTGTACCGCAACCGCAAGTACCGGGTGCAATTTTCAAGAAATCGTTGGGGCAGCCGTCACACGGGTCAAACGTTCCGTCGTTGTCGGAATCGCCCTGGCAACCGTCCGGAATGCGGTCATTGTTGCAATCTGCACATTCGGCAGCGTTGGCGAAACCGGTCGGACAATTGGCAATGTCATCCGTATCCAGAATCTGGTTGTCGTTGCAATCCTCACATTCGTCCGGAATGTCAGTGTTATCAACGTCAGGACTGGAACCCAAGGCAATATCACATTCATCGAGAACATCGTTGGCGTTGCAGTCGTTGCCATCGATCTCGCAAATGTCTTGGATCTGGTTGTTGTTGCAATCGTCGTCCGGTTCGCACTCATCGAGGATGAGGTTATTGTTGCAGTCGTTGCCCGCAAGTTCGCAGATGTCCAGAACGCCATTGTTGTTGCAATTGTCCTGTGACTCGCACTCATCCGGAATCGAGTTGACGTTGCAGTCTTCGCTGCCAGCGGCGATGGCGCAGATGTCGAGTTCGCCATTGTCGTCGCAGTCGGCTTGGGACTGACATTCGTCTGGGATGTTGTTCCCGTCGCAGTCTTCAGACACGGTGCCGATGTCAATCGTGTCGGCAATACCGTTGGTGTTGCAGTCAGGTATGCAAACGCAGTTGTCGGTGCATTGTGAGTCAACGGGCACCTCGCCGCACGGACAGACATCCGGTGCCAACTTGCTGGAATCGAATGGGCAACCATCACAGGCATCGCCCGCGGGGTCGCCATCGTTGTTGATCTGATCGGCGTTGGGTATTTCAGGGCAGTTGTCCGAGTCCGTCGGTATACCGTCCAGATCGTCGTCGCGTGGGCCCACGGTAATGTTTTTACCGATCGTCTCCATCAGGCCGCTGTTGGGATTCGAGTTTAGTACCGTAAGCAAAACGTTGGCACCAAGTGGGAATCCCTGAGCATAGGTGTGTTCAACAATTTCTCCCGCATCTTCTACGACCTCGCCGTCTCCAAAATCCCACGTAAACTCGAGATCGGGATTGCCCAGTGCAAAAAATTCGTCGCGTGTCTGCGAAGCATCAAATCGTACGTGCAACGGATTGGTCGGAGTTGGGTATGTGACTGTGAACTCTGGGAACATCTTTGGAATGACGTTGCCATTTTGGAATGTGACGGGCGGGCTATAACTCGATTTTCCTGTTGTAAAGAACGTGAATTCGTCCGGCGTGTTCAAGTTGTCGTTTGTCGACGAGAAACTGTGGATGCGGTACGACACGTTTCCAGCATTGTTGCTGTTTCCAGGATTACTTGCCAAAATCAGTTCGGTGCTGTTGGGCACTGAAATAATCTTATAAAAGCCAGTAACCGCATTCGTCCCACCAGTGATTCTCACGACGTCGTTTGCGTCAAAATCGCTTGCGTCGAAGTTGGCAGATGCGTCCGTCAGTTTGAACTGGCCATTAAGATTTGAAACGTCGCCGGTTGAGCCCACGATCCCCGTCCAGTTGATCGTAAAGGAGACTTCGTTTTCGTCGCTGGTGTAGGGGACTCCGGTCGTTGCCGGATTCTGGAAGCCTGACGCGTCTCCGAAAACAGCCCATATTTCGGCTCCAGGATTGGTGTGGTCGATACAGAGCAGGGTCCAACGTTCAAACTTCGATGTTGAGATGTCCACATCGATCGGTCCCGACTGGCCCACAATTTCACCGCGACCCTTGTTTGAACCAGCCGGTTTACCGGGCGACGACACCGGATCGGTGCGCCCATCTTGACCGGGGCCTGGAACCAATCTCGCGTAGAAGAAGTAAGTGCCATCGCCAGGGAGGCTGATAAGGGGGACATTGTAAGTGCCATTAATCAACCCAGGACCTTTGGATTGGGTTGGGGTAAGTAGTGTTCCGTCGAAGCCGCTATTGTCAGTGTCAAAGTAGAATTCGATCGTCGTGCCGCCATCGTAGTCGAATGCTTCGTAACGCAATCGATAATTCGATCCGACAACTTGTCCCAATTGTGACGTGCTAAAATTGAGGGACGGTACGAGACGTGGATTCCAGAAGAATAACACGAATGAACTCTCATCTGTTTCAAAAATATCCAGAATAGAAATGCCGCTGGCATCACCGCTATACCAGGTTGAATCAGGCGTCGTCCCAGCTTCAAGCCATTCTCTAACACCAAAGCCATCTGGGCCGGGGCTGGTTCCGGGGAAGGGGTCTCCAGAATCACCAGCGTCGGAACCGTTGTCCGCCTGTACGATACCGTAGACCGGATTCGAGCCCACACGTTGCACCAGAGGTTGCGATTCTGCCGAGTTCAAGTTGTCGTCGGGCAGGTTGACGTGCATGATCAGCAATCCCTCGCCCGGCGCATTTCGTGAAAAGTTGATGACGTTGCCACCGACGCCACCCAGGTCCATTGGGTCGTTGTCGGTCAACCGCCAAAAATAGAATCGCTCTTCCAGTTGGGGATCCGCGTTGTTGCCTCTATTCTGATAGTAAAACACAGAGTTGGTTGGCTCGAGTGCAAAGTCAGGTATTTCGATGACTGTTGGAATCAACGGTTCGAGAACGTCAGTAAGGTCAGTGACTTCAATCCATGGTGCATGCGCGGTGCCAACAGCCAATGGAATGCCGGTTTCAAGTGGACCACCTTGTCCAACGAACTTTTCTTTTAGCACCGGAGACGGGTGAACGAGTCCGCCAGCCATAATGTCCCACCCGCCGACGGGTATATCCACAATGCCTTGACCGTCCAGGTATACGTCATAGTCGTAAAGGTCTGGATAGCGTTCCCAAACATGAAGCCACTCGTGGGCCATTAGCGTCTTGCTGAAGTCATTGACGCTACCACCGGTCTCGCCAACGTCACCCAATGCCGTACCGAAGTCGGAGAAATAAATCGGAGATAGTGATCCGAGATCCTCTTCGACCACCTGAATCGGAAGATCCATGCCGGGAGCAGGGAGTTGGAACAAACCACGACCGCCTGGCGCCAAGCCTGGCGCGATAATCCCAGCGGGCAGCACGAAAGTCGAATGTACAAAGTTTACACCGACCTCGACCTCAAAGCCGTTTGTGACGACCACCGACTGCTTGGTTGACATGATGAGATTGTCCCAATCCGCAACGCCGTCATGGACTTCGACGGCATCTTCCGTGAGACGGCGTCGATTAAATGGATAGGCTTCGCTGGGACTTCCATCGCCTGGCGTCGCCGGATCTGCATCACGTGCGTAGTTTTCTGTGCCCACATCCCGGACTTCGCCTTGATCAAGAAGCCCGTCAAGGTTGTAATCGCGCTTCATCGCAACGCCGGAGGTTGCGTCATCGTCCTTGCGCCATGTCAAGAACTCCAGAGTCAATACGTTTCCACCGTCGTAACCAGAGGTGCCATGAATGTTGTATGCAAACGGACCGGCTGGAGGAACCGTATTGTCAAGGTTTGTTTCCCCCGATCCTGGATTGTTCGGGCCGCGATCGTGACCCCACGGGGTACTTGCAAATGGAGATGTCACTTCTCCAAATCTTCCATCGCCGCCGTACCATTCGCCCCTAAAGCCAATGGTCGTTGCATCAGGTGCCCCATTCGTATCGAGAAATGGCTGTCCGACAAAACCGGAATAACTCGGCGGATCAATCCAAAAGCTTCTGGTGTGATAGATCGAGGATGGTAAGTCCTGGAACTCAGCTGGACCATCATAATACCCGTCCTCGTCGGGCCGGATGATGTTTGAGTTACCGATTCCGTCATTGCCATCCACAATGTCGCCGTTACCAACACTTTCTTCGTCCGTCACCGGAACATGACATTCCGGCATTAGCGGATCGCCGTCGACGTCGTTTGTGTCGGTTGGATCAGGGTCACATTCTTCACCACCACGGCGGGCATTGGTGCCTCCGGCATTTGGGCGGAATGGGCGATAGCGATCGTTGTTAGTTTGATTGGGACTTGTAGGATTAAACGGCTGCATGTCGGGAATATTGATGGGCCATTCGGGTGCATCTGGAGCAGGAACCGGCCGCACACCCACCGCGTAATGCGAGTCGCGCCAGTAGTCCCTCCACCACCGACCGTATGAGACAATGGAGTTGCCGTAACCCGAGCCGGGAGGTGGCGTTGTCAAAGGCAGTGGGAACAGAATGTCCAAATCATTCGATCGTTGGAGCTTTGAATTCCCTCTATCGACCCATGAATCTGGACCGTCGTACTTGCCATTTCCGCAGCGGGCGATCAGTGCGTCGGCATCACCGGGATAGTTGCGCTTGATGTAGGCGATTGCCCACGCCCGACTGCCCACACTCTCTGCATCACCGTCGTCGGTATTGTTTTCGCTTGGATCGAGTCGGACCCATGGGCCGTCGGAGCTTTCGGCCTCTGGGTAGTAGACGAGCAAAAAGTCTTCGAACGGCTCCGGAAAGTCCCACTGCTCATTCTCGTTTTCGTCGCAGAATTCGTCGCCGTTGATTAATCCGTCAAATTCGCATGTCACATTCTCACCACTGCCAACCCGCTGTCCGTAGCCGTCCGCAGTGCTTTCGATCAATGCGTCATAGCGACCGTCATTGTCCATGTCCAAGAAACGCTCGCCAGGCGTCCACACTTCAATTCCATTCGTGTCATAGTCTTCAAGGCCGGGAGGATCTTCTTCTGCTCCCGAATACGGGTCGTCCTCGGTCCCAGTTGAATTATCATTATTGTACGATCCATTGTAATCGATCATGAACTGTTGCTTACTTTGATCAAATTCCTCACCGACGAAGTTGAAGAGCAAGAAATCCCCGTCAAGATCGTCGAACGTGATTTCCTGTGCGCCGCCGTTTGGAAGGAGTGGCCAAGGGACTTCACCCCAATCGAAGACATCGCCTGCGACGGTGACTTCACCGTAGGAGATTTCTCTCCAATATTCGTTGAATGAATGAATCGATGGATCAAAGTCATCAAAGTATTGAGCGAAGATGTCTTGTGGTTCCACAGAGGTCACCCCTGGCGGGGGATATCCGCCGTTAACGGATTTGGGGGGCACGACCATCATCACTGTGAACTTGCGTTCTTCGGCGACGGCTTGCGTTGCCACGAACAGCGAGAAGACGGTTGCCCAAACCAAGCCTGAGCAGACCCAGTTGCAGATACCTTGTGTGCGGTTGTCGGTTTTCACGGCAGCTCCCCAATGGCTCGTTTGGTTGTCTTGATCCAGCAAGCAGTGTGAATCTTGTAGGGTGAATCTTCGAGCAAGCGTTTATTTAGTAAGCATCAATCTTGTTGACTCTAATAATCTGCCGACCAGTTCCTCAGACCTGAGAATGCGGACAAGAATGCGTTCCGCAATTGTTGGATACCGGTTCGGTTTGGGCGATTGAATTCGTTGATCTAGAACGAACCGCTGAATCAACCAGCGCTCGAATGTCAGCACGCCGAGCGCCACCCGCAAGAATCGCGCTTTCCGTCATCCTAGACTTCTTAGTGGACGAACTACAACGTCGATTGTCGTCGATGCACGGGTGTCCAGTCAAGTCTCGTTGAACGCAGAACTTATGAACCGTCACTGATATCTGGACGTTGCCAGATCAGCCGGTTTGTCTGATCTTGTGTAACTCGATTCCAAGGTCAAAAAATCGAGGGCTTATCGGCCTTCGTCTTTAAGTGATCTGACTCGTTCTAGGATTGGACCCCAAGACGCGCGGTGGTGAACCATCATCGGGAATATCTCACGAACACGCCCCGATTTATCAATCAAGTAGGTGCTGGTCTGATGATATCGGCCCTTGGTTTGACCTTTGAGGTCGGCGACCACTCTGAACTTTGGAGCGGGTTTGAAGTGCTTCAGGAATTTGGCATGTGTTACCAAATCCTTATCCTCCTGCGCCACTGCGACAACCACGGTATCGAGTTTCTCAAATTCGTCATAGCTTTCCTGCAACTGAACCAGTTGCTTCGCGCAGAACGGTCACCAAAACGCCCGGTAGGTTGTGATTATGATGTTTGACTTGCCGATTAATTCGGCGAGATCAACCTGCGTGCCATCAGCTTGCGGTAGCGAGATGGCCTTGACCTTCTCGCCTATCTTCACAAAGCCATTGCCACTCCATGATGCGTCGCCGACTTCGACTTCTACGCCAGCGCCATGTGCGACGACAGGGACGGCCAGCCGCTTGCGAACGAATTGGCTGGTACCGTCCTCCGAATCCACATAAGCCACAAAGTTGATCGCGATTCGATCATCGGCAGTCGGTGCCTCGAGCAGCTTGAATTCGATTCTGGTTGACTTGGATTCCAGGGCTCGTTCAAACGGCGCATGCAGGAATTCATTCTTGGCCAATGCCTTGTGTTCCTTGAGTACTTCACCGACCAATTCGATCGACTTGGGAACTTCGATTTGAATCAGCGGGACCGGGATGCCGGAATTTTCAACGGATGCATCGGCTGGGAGGTCCCAATCAAACGTGACGTGATAGGTTTCTCCGACCTTCAACTGTTCCGCATCAATCTTCGCGGAAATCTCAATGGCGTTGGGTTGCAGAATCCCCAGCGCCATGGTGCAAAGCAGTGGCATCCACATTTAACTTATTCTCCAGAGAGTTGACTGCGCCCGGTTTGTGACCCGCCAGCCCCGCATGAATCGTGAACGGTGGCCATCGAGTCAATCATTGGATCTGAAAGAGATCATAAGCGATACAGGGTGGAATGGACAACAAATTATCGGAACCGCCCGCGTGACCCGTCGCGTTTGACTTTGCATTCGCGTAAAAAGCAATTAGCCTGTGAACAACACGATTTGAGCGAAGACTAGCTGAACGCAAGGGAGTTCAGATGTCGGAAAGAACCGGTCGTTACATCATGCTCGTCAGTGTTCATGGCCGCGTCCGTGGCTCTGAGATGGAGTTGGGCGCTGATCCCGATACCGGTGGGCAGATTACGTACGTCGTCGAGTTGGCCCGTGCCCTCATTGATCATCCCGATATCGACCGCGTCGATCTGGTCACCCGGCGGCTGATCGACCCCAAGGTAGATTCCAGCTACGCCGAGCCGATCGAAGCGCTGGCCCCCAATGTGAACATCGTTCGCATCGAATGTGGTCCCAAGCGATATTTGGCAAAGGAATCATTGTGGCCCCATCTCGATAGCTTCTCAGATAACCTGCTCCATTTCCTGCGTAATCAAGGACGGATTCCCGACTTGATCCACGGGCATTATGCTGACGCCGGTTATGTGGCCGGTCGGTTGTCGTCGCTTCTGGGGATTCCCATGGCCTTCACCGGGCACTCGCTCGGACGGGTCAAGAAGCAACGTTTGCTCGAACAAGGGATGGCCGAAGAGTCGATCGAAAAGCGCTATCGGATCAGTCGCCGCATCGAGGCTGAGGAATACGCCTTGGATAACGCGACGTTCGTCGTCACGAGCACCAATCAGGAAGTCGAACAGCAGTACGAACTTTACGACAACTATCAACCCAAACGAATGACGGTGATTCCGCCGGCGGTTGATCTCAGTCGCTTCACACCACCGCCGAGAAGTTGGCGCAACCTCCCCAAGATTCACAAAGCCATCACGCCGTTTCTCGAAGATTGGGGCAAGCCGATGATCCTCGCGGTGTCGCGCCCCGATCCGCGGAAAAACATCTCTGCGTTGATCAAGGCATACGGTGAGAATGAAGCCCTTCGCGATGTCGCCAATCTGGTGATCGTTGCGGGCAATCGAACAGATATCAGCAAACTTGACCGTAGTGCTCGCGAAGTGATCAACGAGATTCTTCAATACGTGGACCTTTACAACCTCTACGGTCAAATGGCATATCCGAAGAACCACGATTCCAGCGACGTGCCTTATCTGTATCAATTGGCGGCGAAGACCAAGGGGGTGTTTGTAAATCCGGCATTGACCGAACCGTTTGGGTTGACGCTCCTGGAGTCGGCGGCCAGCGGTTTACCGATCGTTGCCACTTCAGATGGTGGTCCGCGAGACATCATCGGACTGTGCAAGAACGGCGTGCTGATCGACCCGCTCGACACGGATGCGATGGGGGAGGCACTGCTGGGCGCCGTTTCTGATCGGGCGCAATGGGGCAAGTGGTCGCGCTCCGGTTTGCGCGGAGCCCATCGACATTATTCCTGGGCGGCGCACGTTAAGAAATATGTCAGCACCGCTAGCTCCGCGATCCGCACGTCCCATAAACGCCAGCGCACGCTTTCGACGGCGGCTAGACTCATTACGGCTGATCGAATTGTGGTTTGCGACATCGACAACACGTTGGTTGGCGACAAGAGCGGGCTTCGCGAATTGATCCGTCGACTTAAAGATGTCGGATCGCACGTGGCATTCGGAATAGCGACCGGACGAAGTCTCGAATTGACGCTATCTGTCTTGCGTGAGTGGAAGATTCCAACGCCACAACTCTT
>BQJS01000166.1 GCA_021604825.1 Phycisphaerae bacterium
GGATGCCACCAGGAAGATGGGTTGGCTGGCGAGCACCTCGCCGAGACGCTCCGTCATCCGCTCACAAGAGCATCCACCGCGTCTGGTGCAATACACTCAACCACGCTGCCGTTTTTTGCGACAAACTGTGAGCGGGACCCCAATGGCCTGATGTCGTGCGCCAGTTGCCACGATCCGCATACCAACTCGGAAACGTCGCCCGCACTGCTGCGCATACAAAAGGGGGAAGATGCCACGTCCCTTTGCTTTGAATGTCATCCGCAGACCTCGCCAATCCACGAAGGTCTGCACGCCCAATCGTTCATGGAGAACGAGAGAGTCGTCGCGTTGGCTGGCACGAAACCGTCAACCTGTGGGCCATGCCACGCGACGCACGCCACACAGGCCGTCGATGGAATGTGGGTCGGTCCACGCTACGCGGAGGCCAATACCGAAACGGCAAGACGCTGCATGGGTTGCCATGGTCCCAATGGGATTTCAGAACAGCATGTGAATTTGCTACCACATCCGCAGGTCGCGATGCGCGATCCCAATGTCGGCGGTAACACAGCCATCCTGCCGCTGGCTCACGATGGCGGTGATCCCAATGGACAGATCGATTGCCTGACTTGCCACGAACCGCACGGCCGCAACCTGACAGGGCACGACGACGACCGCCCACCCACGGACGCCGAGCGCGGCGCCCAGAAGCTGCTGCTGCGCTCTTACGTAGCCCCCAATCTGTGCAGTTCATGCCACGGGTATGAAGGCAGCTATCGGTTCCTGAATTACCATGAATTGAGGGCTGTACGGCCATAAACCGCTCTTTTCGCCTCCTTGGTGAAATGACCCAATCGCTGGGCCTCCTCGCGCGATTTGACCCCATTGGCGTCCGGCCCCACTGATCTGAACAATCCACCCACGACAGATTCTTGCGGTTCTCTGGGGGGTTGAAAGAGCCGTCGGCCGAGGCGACTCAAACCCAAGGCGCATGAAGAAACGACCGCATAACCGACGCAGAGACGCAGCGCAGCTTCTGCCACGGATGCGCCGCGAAACTGAGCCTGTTTCGGCGCGCACAAAATCACACCCATTTCAATACGAACGAAAAACAAAATAGTTGGGCACTGCCAATGCCCCGCCCGCCCGTGGCTGGCATGCGACATGCTGTTGGTCCGCGTGCAGGCGCTGTCACGCTATTTCTCCATCTGACTCTAGAGGGTTGCCCAATGATCACCATCGACGGAAATGAAGCCGCTGCACGCGTTGCCTATCGGGCCAGTGAAGTCATCGCGATCTACCCGATTACGCCAAGTTCCGGCATGGGTGAACTTTCCGACGCTTGGGCAGCCCAGGGTTTGAAAAACCTTTGGGGCACGACGCCAACCGTCGTTGAGATGCAGAGCGAAGGAGGCGCGGCTGGTGCGCTGCACGGATCGGTGCAAACCGGAGCGTTGACCACGACGTTCACCGCATCGCAGGGCTTGCTCCTGATGATCCCGAACATGTTTAAGATTGCTGGCGAATTGACGCCGGCGGTGTTCCATGTCAGCGCACGATCGATTGCCTCCCACGCACTTTCTATCTTTGGCGATCACAGCGACGTGATGGCCGCCCGATCTACCGGTTGGGCGTTGCTCTCTTCGGGATCGGTTCAAGAAGTCACGGACATGGCCGCCATCTCCCACGCAGCCACGCTCGAATCACGTATCCCGTTCATCCATTTCTTTGACGGTTTCCGCACGTCGCACGAAGTCTCCAAAATTGAGGCGCTCACCGACGATGATTTTCGGCAATTGATCAACAACCAACACGTGCTCGAACATCGCGCTCGCGGACTCTCTCCAGAGCATCCCGTGCTGCGTGGTTCGGCACAGAACCCAGACGTGTTCTTCCAAGCCCGCGAAGCATGCAATCAGTACTATGCGAATTGTCCGCAAACCGTTCAAAAAATAATGGACCAGTTCGCAGAAATCACCGGGCGGTCGTATCACCTCTTCGACTATGTCGGTGACCCCAACGCCGAACGCGTGATCGTCATGATGGGATCCGGCGCAGAAGCCGCCCATGAAACGGTGAACCACCTCGTCGCCCAAGGCGAAAAAATCGGATTGCTTAAAGTCCGCTTGTATCGACCATTCGATGGCGAAGCGTTCATCCAAGCGGTGCCCAAGAGCGTCAAGAGAATCTCAGTGCTTGATCGCACGAAGGAGCCAGGCGCACTCGGCGAACCTCTGTATCAGGATGTGGTCACCGCCATGTCGGAGCACTTCGACGCCGGTCGCAATGGTTTTGCAAAGCGCCCGTTGGTGGTCGGTGGTCGCTATGGTTTGTCGTCGAAAGAATTCTCACCGGCGATGGTCAAAGGCGTGTATGACGCGCTGAACGCAGAGCGACCGAAGAATCACTTTACCGTCGGCATCGTTGACGACGTCACCCATACTTCGATTGACTATGACGCCGAATTCTCAACCGAACCAGACGACGTGGTACGAGCGGTATTCTACGGACTCGGTTCTGACGGAACGGTCGGCGCGAACAAGAACTCGATCAAGATTATTGGCGAGGAAACCGACAACTTCGCCCAAGGCTACTTCGTTTACGACTCGAAAAAGGCAGGCAGCGTCACCACGTCGCACCTGCGCTTCGGGCCGCGACCCATTCAATCGACGTACCTGATCAGTCGAGCCAACTTCGCAGCCGTCCATCACGAACAGTTCCTCAGTAAATTCGACATCCTCGACATCGTCGAGCCGGGCGCGACGCTGCTGCTCAACATCGGCGCAGCGCCGGAAGATGTCTGGGATCGGTTGCCGAAGGAAGTACAGCAATCCATCATTGAAAAGAAGCTCAAGCTATACGCCATCGATGGCCATGCTGTCGGTCGCAAGCTCAACTTGGGCGGTCGAATCAACACGCTGATGCAATCGTGCTTCTTCGCGATCTCTGGCGTATTGCCGCGCGACGAAGCCATCACGCATATCAAAAACGCCATCAAGAAATCATACGGCGGCAAGGGTGAAAAAGTCGTCGCCATGAACTTCAAAGCTGTGGACAGTGCCCTCGAAAATCTTCACGAAATCCCCGTGCCCGATCGTGCCACAAGTTCCGTGGAACGGCCAGCCGTCGTTAGCGATCGGGCACCTTCTTTCGTGAAATCGCTCACCGCAAAAATTATTGCGAATGAAGGCGATCTTCTTCCCGTCAGCGCCATGCCAGCCGATGGCACTTTCCCAACCGGAACCGCAAAGTGGGAAAAGCGAACCATCGCCAACGAAATACCAATCTGGGACGCCGACGTCTGCATCCAGTGCGGCAAGTGCGCGATGGTCTGCCCGCACGCCTCGATTCGCATGAAAGCATTTTCGGATGAGTGCCTCGCCGGTGCGCCGGCCCAATTCAAAGCCGTTGACGCGAGGGGCAAAGACTACAAAGACCGCAAGTTCACGATCCAGGTCGCCCCCGAAGACTGCACCGGATGCGGGATTTGCGTCGACATCTGCCCGGCTAAGAACAAGGAGCAGCCGAAGTTCAAAGCGATCAACATGCGGCCCATCGAAGACCACCTCGAACCGGAACGCGAAAGCTTCGATTTCTTCCTCGACATACCGGAATACGATCGCACCGAACTAAAGATCGACAGCGTCAAAGGGTCGCAATTCCTCGAACCACTGTTCGAATTCTCCGGTGCGTGTGCTGGTTGCGGCGAAACACCGTACGTCAAATTGATGAGCCAACTCTTCGGCGATCGCTCCGTGGTTGCTAACGCCACCGGTTGCTCGTCGATTTATGGCGGCAACTTGCCGACGACGCCGTGGACCACCGACAAATCGGGTCGCGGACCGGCATGGTCGAATTCACTCTTTGAAGACAACGCTGAGTTCGGACTTGGATTCAGGGTGGCGATCGACAAACAAAAAGAATTCGCCACCGAACTGCTTCCCCAGTTTTCCGGTCAAATCGGCGGCGATCTCGTGAAAGAAATCCTGTCGGCTGACCAGACCAACGAAGCCGGCATCATCGCCCAACGCGAACGGGTCGCCCGCGTGAAGGTGGCGCTCGATGAGGACGAAAGCATCCCCGCACGGAACCTGCTCAGCGTTGTCGACACGTTGGTGAGTCGCAGCGTTTGGATCGTTGGCGGTGACGGATGGGCTTATGACATTGGCTTTGGCGGCTTGGATCATGTCATGGCCTCCGGCGCGAACGTCAACATCTTGGTGCTCGACACAGAAGTCTATTCCAACACCGGCGGGCAATGCTCCAAAGCCACACCGCGCGGTGCCGTCGCCAAATTCGCAGCGGCTGGTAAGCCATCGGGCAAGAAAGACCTCGGCTTGATGGCGATGAGTTATGGAAACGTGTATGTCGCCAAGGTCGCGATGGGTGCCAACGACAATCAATGCGTCAAGGCATTCATCGAAGCCGAATCGTACAACGGCCCGTCGCTCATCATCGCATACAGCCACTGCATCGCCCACGGCATCAACATGACGACGGCGATGAACAATCAACAGGCGGCGGTCAAGAGCGGGTATTGGCCACTGTTCCGTTACGATCCAAGACGTGCAGCCGAATCGCAACGCGCCCTCCAGCTCGATTCGCCGGCTGCCAAGATTCCACTCGGCGATTTCACGCGTTTGGAAAACCGTTTCGCGGTGTTGGAACGCTCCGATGCTGATCGTGCCGCATCGCTTCGTCGCACGCAACAGCAAGAGATCGCAGCGCAACGGGCGTTCTATGAAGAGATTGCCGGAACGAACAAGCCGAAGACCGAAGCCCCGGCTGCACCACCGTCAGAGAAAAAAGAAACCGCGTCTGCAAAATAACGTGACCAGAGGATTGTCGCCATGGACCTTTCAACAACGTACCTCGGACTGGAACTGAAGAACCCGCTGGTGGCGGGCGCGTCGCCTTTGAGCAAAAGCCTGGACACCTGTCGCGAACTTGAAGACGCGGGCGCGTCGGCGATCGTGATGTACTCGTTGTTTCAAGAGCAGATCGAAAACGACGCGGTGCTCCACGATCACTACATGGAATACGGTTCGGATAGTTTTGCCGAAGCGCTCTCGTACATGCCCCACCACGCGGGTTTTCCACGCGGCCCGGAGGAGTACATCGAGCACCTCGCCAAGGTGAAACAATCCGTCGATATTCCCGTGATCGGCAGCCTCAACGGCACGTCGGTCGGCGGATGGGTGGAGCACGCCCGCATGATGCAGGACGCCGGTGCGGATGCCATCGAACTCAACATCTACCTCATCGCAGCCGACGCCGAAACCACCGGGCAAGACATCGAAAATCGCCACCTCGAAATCTTACAAGCGGTCAAGAAAGCTGTGACCATTCCCGTCGCGGTCAAGCTTGGCCCGTATTTCAGCGCGTTGGCCCACTTCGCCGAGCAGTTGGAAGACGCCGGGGCTGACGGGTTGGTGTTGTTCAATCGTTTCTATCAACCTGACATCGATCTTGAAGAACTTGAGATTGTGTCGGACCTGCGATTTAGCGCTCCGCACGAAATGCGTCTGCCACTTCGCTGGATCGCGATCCTCGACGCCCATCTCGATGCGTCGCTCGCTGCGACCACCGGTGTGTACACGTCGTTTGACGTCCTCAAAATGATGATGGCCGGCGCCGACGTGACGATGCTTTGTGCGACGTTACTTCGCAACGGTGTTCATTCGATCCAATTCGTGCTCGAAGGTATGCGCGAGTGGATGGAAGATCACGAGTACCACAGTGTCCGGCAACTGCAGGGCAGCATGAACCAAGTCACATGTCCTAACCCGGCGGCGTTCGAAAGGGGCAATTACATGCGCGAGCTCAACACCTTTCGACCGTTCGTCTAAGCAGGAGGTGTTGCATGCCGAAGGAAAACCCTTCGCAGGAATGCCCGGAATCCGCACATGAGATTCGGACGCGATTAATTCACGGTCACAGTCCCACCGATCGATGGGACTTTTCGCACCACGTCGTTCCTCCACAATCCTGCAGCGCCGCATTTCGACTCGACTCGGTCGAACGCGGCGCTCAGGGTTTTATGGATTTTGCACACACCCCTGAGGGCGACGTTCGCCGCCTGCCGATTTACGTTTACGATCGACTCGACGACCCCAACCGAGGCATGCTTGAAGACAACCTTGCCACGGCAGAAGGTGGCGAGATAGCCTTGGCATTTGCGTCGGGGATGGCTGCCATCTCCGCGACATTCGGCACACTAATGCGGGCGGGCGAACATCTCGTTGCGCACAAAGTACTGTATGGCTGCACGTATTCGCTGATCACCAACTGGCTGCCCCGATTGAGGATGGACGCAAGCCTGGTGGACATGACCGACCCTGCAACGGTGCGGGCTGCGATCCAACCGGAAACGCGCGTCCTGTATTTCGAAACGCCCGTCAACCCGGACCTGAGCCTCATCGACATCGCCGAAATGCGCAAGATCGCCGACGAAGCCAATGCCAGTCGACCCGACGATTGCAAAATAAATGTCGTCGTCGACAACACGTTTGCGACACCGTTCTGCCAACGACCGATTGAGCATGGCGCCGACATCGTCTGTTGTAGCCTGACCAAGGCGATCGGCGGATTCGGAACCGACATCGGTGGCGCTGTGATTGGCCCCAAATGGTTGCACGATCCGCTGGTTTTTTATCGCAAGGATTTCGGCGGATCGCTCGCCCCTCGATCGGCTTGGCCGACCTTGGTCTACGGGCTTCCGTCCCTCGCAACGCGAATGGTCAACTATCAAAGCAGCGCCATACGGGTGGCAAAATTCCTTGATGAACATCCGAAGGTAGAACGCGTGGTGTATCCGGGACTGGAATCGTTCCCGCAGTACAAGCTCGCCCAGAAACAAATGCGCGACTACCGCGATCGCTTTGCTCCGGGTTCAATGGTTTACTTCGATGTGAAGGACGATGACGGAAAAGGCAAGCCAGCCGCCAAACTAATCGACTGGATCGCCGAGCATTCCTACTGCATCACGTTGGCTGTGTCGCTTGGGCAAATCAAAACGCTCATCGAATGCCCGTACAACATGACGCACTCGTCGCTGCCCGATGCTGAGAAACGCGAGCGCGGCGTCGTGCCCGGCGGTTGCCGGATCAGCATCGGACTCGAAGACCGCGACGACATCATCAACGATTTGAAGATGGCACTCGATCGCATTTGAAACAGGCATTTAAATCACATTGCGGATCAAATACTCCCCCCGAATCGGCGCCATCCAGAACACTGCGCGCCGGACAAACTGCTCTTGGTTTGATCATTTTCAGTGAACTCAACGTTGCAGTCGAAATGTAATTGCCTCCGTAGCGCCGCGCATGCGCTAAATGCCTCACCATTTGCGGTTATTCGCACGGTTGCATTTCATTCATTTGATACCGGCCGAGAACATGAGACTTAGGCCTATCCCTACCATTGGCACGCCGATTGCACTGTTTCATATGCATTAGTGGAGTTCGCTTACAGGAGATTGTGATGGATCTATGTCAGATTCATGCTGACCGCTGTAAGGGGTGCGAGCTTTGCGTTCAATTCTGTCCCAAGCACGCCCTGGAGATGTCTGAAGAGCGCAACGCCGCAGGATACCATCCCGCGGTATTGACCCACCCCGAACTGTGCAACGGTTGTGCGATGTGCGCACAAATGTGTCCTGAAACGGGAATTGAGATTTATCGGAGGCAAAAACGTGCCCGCCAAGATGCAGTTAGCCAAGGGTAACGAAGCGTTGGCGATGGGAGCAATTGCGGGTGGCTGCGATTGCTTCTTCGGTTATCCGATCACGCCTCAAAACGAAGTGCCCGAAGTCCTGTCCTACGAAATGCCCAAACGCGGTCGCGTCTTTGTGCAAGCTGAAAGTGAAGTCGCATCCATCAACATGGTGTACGGCGCAGCCGCCGCGGGCAAACGAGCGATGACCTCGAGCAGCAGCCCGGGCGTCAGTTTGATGATGGAAGGTCTGAGCTACATCGCCGGCGCTGAACTGCCCTGCCTGATCGTCAACGTGATGCGCGGAGGTCCGGGACTCGGCAGCATCACCCCTGCGCAGGGCGACTATTTCCAAGCGTGCAAAGGTGGCGGACACGGCGACTATCAGAGCATTGTCCTCGCGCCTTGGAATGTGCAGGAGATGTATGAGTTCCCGGCCCTTGCATTTGAACTGGCCGACCGTTATCGCTGTCCCGCGATGATTCTTGCCGACGGTGTTCTCGGAGCAATGATGGAACCCGCAGAAATATCCGTTGACGCCTCGCCGCCGAAAGTCCCAGAGAAAAAGTGGGCAACCAGTGGAAGAAATGGCCGAGCCCATAAGAATGTGGTCAACTCGCTGGTCATCGATCCGTACGGCCTGCGCGACCACAACCTAAAGCTCCAAGCCAAGTACAAGAAGATGAAGTGCGAGACCCGCTGGGACACGCGCGATGTCGATGACGCCGACATCCTCGTTGTTGCTTACGGCATTTCGGCGCGATTGGCGCTGAGCGGTTGCAAGCTGGCTCGCAAGCAAGGCGTTAAGGCTGGACTGCTACGACCGATCACGCTCTATCCGTTCCCGACCGAACCCATCGCAGAATGCGCCGCCAACAAGAAGCGCGTTCTCGTGGTTGAACTCAGCGCCGGTCAGATGGTGCAGGATGTGCGACTCGCGGTGAACGGCAAAGTACCGGTCGATTTCTACGGCGAGATGGGCGGCGTCATTCCCAGCCCGGCCGAGATATGTCAAAAGATCGTGGAGGCCGCCCAATGACGACAGCCATCAATAAGCAGGACGGTACGGACAGCACGCCAGACAACGAACACCTCGTCGACCTCAAATGCGTGTTCGAGCGACCGCAAGCCCTAAGCGACAAACCGTTTCACTATTGCCCGGGATGTTCGCACGGAACATATCACCGTCTGATTGCCGAGATGATCGACGAGTTCGGCCTGCTGGATCGCACGGTGGGAGTTTGCCCAGTCGGATGCGCCGTGTTTGCCTATGAATATTTTGAAGCCGACATGATCGAAGCCAGCCACGGTCGCGCGCCGGCTGTAGCGACGGGTGTGAAGCGTTCGCTGCCCGATCGTTTTGTCTTTACGTATCAAGGCGACGGCGATCTCGCATCAATTGGCATGGGCGAGATCATACACGCCGCCGCCCGTGGCGAACGCATCACCGTCTTCTTCGTCAACAACGGAATTTTCGGAATGACAGGCGGACAGATGGCTCCGACATCGCTGATTGGGCAGAAGACGACGACTTCTGTCGACGGACGCAATGCGATGACCACCGGTCACCCAATCAAGGTCTGCGAATTGCTATCGAGCCTCGAAGGTGTCGCGTACCTGGCCCGGGTGCCGCTGACTTCGCCCAAGAACATCAACACGTGTCGCAAGTACATGCGGAAAGCGATCCGGGCGCAAACGGAGAACGTCGGGCTTGGTCTCGTTGAAGTGCTTTCACCGTGTCCGGTGCAATGGGGCATGAGCCCAGGCGACGCGCTTCATCACATCGATGACCAAGTCGTCAAAGAGTTTCCTCCCGGCGAGTTCGTTGACAAGCTCGCGGAACCGGTCAAGGCGTAACCCGCCAAGTCGCAATGGTTGTACTAAGGAGCGTCGAACATGTTGGAAGAAACGATTCTCGCTGGGTTTGGTGGGCAAGGCGTTTTGATGATGGGAAAGCTGCTCGCCCAAGCCGCCATGGAAGAAGGCATCAGTGCAACTTGGCTTCCCTCGTACGGACCTGAAATGCGCGGCGGGACTGCGAACTGCATCGTGGTCTTTAGTGACGATGAGATCGGTTCACCGGTGTCCGAGCAGTACGACGCCGTCGTCGCCATGAATCAGCCGTCCCTCGAAAAATTCGAATCCAAAGTCCGGCCTGGCGGAACACTCTTCATCAACAATTCGATCGTGCCGATCAAGACGTCGCGCGACGATGTGGAGGCTTACTACGTCGAGGCGAACGACATCGCGGAAAACGAATGCGGTTCAAACCGAAGCGCTAACGTGGTGATGTTGGGAGCGTTACAGAGCGTTCGTCAGAAGCTGAAACCAAAGTCGATCGAAGAGGCCATCGCCCACGCGTTTGAAGCCAAAGGCCAAGCCGTCATCGACGCCAACCTGAAAGCGCTGGCAGCAGGGATGAACGCCCTGCAAGAAAAAGCAACCGCCAGTTAGAAATTTAAAGCAAGGCAACTTCGGTTTTTTGCGGCTTTTCGCGCTATACCGTCATTCCCGCGCACGCGGGAATCCAGAATCCCTAAGAAAACTCCACGGATACTTCCACCACATGAATAGTCACCATGAATCCTCCATGAACGGTGTCACAACGTCGGCACGGGTGCCACACATGTCTGGATTCCCGCTTGCGCGGGAATG